>NZ_JBHTYI010000005.1:0-294831 GCF_043656335.1 Peribacillus sp. NPDC056705
AGAGAAAATTAAACGACCTGAGTCCGATAGAATACCGAACTCAAGTCTTAGAAGCTGCTTAAACTATATGTCTAACTTTATTGGGTCAGATCAACTCTATGAAAACTCAGTTTGGCTACAGTGTTTTATTTAAAAAGTTCAGTCGATTTCAGAAATCCGCTACCTTTCCGCCGACTGTCTGACAGGCCTCATCGGCGCAAGCCCCTGTGGAATCTCGGCTAGCCAGTTATTCGGCAGGAGTGTCGCAAATTTCTTTAATCTTGCGAGATTTCTTTCCTGTAAAATAGAAAAAACACAAAGGATTAATCATGATTTTTAAAAAAATCAAGGTTAGGTGAGGACCATTCCGACTTCCCTTTTGTCTACAAACAGAAACCAGCCCGTAAGCTGGTTTTGCAACAATGATTATGCTTGAACTTCGTCTTTTTCGTAAATCGGCACCCATCCTGCCGCTGTAACGAAAATACGGACAGCAACAGTTTTCCGATCTTCTGCGAGCGTGAAATAATGTCTTGTTGATTCTGGTACACTAATAAGATCTCCTGGATTAAGACGTACATCAAACCACTGTTTATCATTGCCTTCTATGGCGAAGATACTAGTACCGCCTGCTATGAATCGCACTTCATCATCTTCATGGTGATGTTCCTGCTTAAAGTTTTCAAGCATTTGATCCAAGTTCGGATTTGCATCTGATAATGTGATGATATCATGCGCTTTATAACCTCTTCTTTCAGAGATTTCCGCTATCTCTGATTGGAATGTTACAAGGATTTCCTCCTTATCAGCATCTGTTAGATCGTATTTTTCCACAAGATGGGCCGGTAATTTAGAAATGTCCCATTGTTCATAAATAACCCCTTGTGTTTCTAAAAATCCTTTTACCTGTTCACCTTTTTCAATAACCTCGTTTGTTTCATGGAATCTGATCGTCGCCATCATTCATTCCTCCTCTATGAGTGTTTATCTTAAAGAAACTGCAAACGCCTTTTGTTGATTAAGCAATAGTTGGTATTGAAATAAAAATTCGCAAGCTTCAAGTATTCTTTTTGCTTCGAGTCCGCTTTTACCCCAAACCGTAATGCCATGATTGCGAATCAGCACGGCGCCAGAGTCTGCTTCGACATGTGGCTTGAACTTATCAGATAACAGCGGAATGTCAGCGTGATTATATATGATTGGAATCCGAAGCTCCGAATCTTCCTCCCATCGATCGGTCGCTTTAATGATTTCATGGTTACGGAAGGAAACCTGGCCTTCATCTCCGTACAATTCTGATATCACATTATTTTCAACAGTATGGACATGGAGTACACAGTTCGCATTGGTTTTCCGGTAAATGACTGTATGAAGTAAAGTTTCGGCCGATGGTCTTAGGTTCGTTTCTTCAACTGGTTTTCCTTTTAAATCCACCAGTAAAAAGTCCGAATCCGTTTGCTTCCTTTTATCCTTACCGCTTGCCGTAATATAGAAGAAAGCGCTTTTGGGCTCGCGGATGGACAAGTTCCCGCTCGTTCCCATAAACCAATCCCTTTCGGCCAGTTCAGCTTTAATATTTGCCAACTCCCGCCATTCTTTAGAATGATTGTTCACGCTTTAACCGCCTCCTGCCGCTTTAAAATGTCAATTACATCAAAAAATGTTTCAAATCCTTGATGTGGAATTCCTTCCCTTTCGCATTTTTCAAGCAGTATGTCACGGGCTATGACAAAATCGGCCTGTTTGGCCGCTTCAAAATCCGTTACTGAATCTCCAATAACGAATTTAAAACTTTCCGCACCCGCTATTTCCCTCATAATGGATGGCTTGCAGCAACCGCAATCATTATTACATTGATCATCACAATCATGCGGCCACTCAATATAAATCTTTTCCTTATCAAAAAATGCATGGTTGCAATAAACGGACTCTGTTGGCAAGATATCATTTAAAAGCGGTGCAATGAAAAAATCCATTCCCCCGCTTACTATATATAAAGGGATGTTGGCTTGTTTCGTATACTCAACGAATTCATAAAACCCAGGACGAATGCCGGCCGTATTTCTTACATATTGGATGATATCATCCTTCAAGCCACTATCAAGCAGTGAAAACATCTCCCCAACTCCTGAAGATATACTGATTTTTTGCTGAAGGACATCGTCTTTCAACGCTTCCCATTCCGGAGGAGCAAATTTTTTCATGATGGAAATGATATTATCCGTATTGGTGATCGTTCCGTCAAAGTCACAAAAGATGATCGGTTTCATTATTCTTATAGGCCTCCCCATAACACAAGAGCTTTTTTTAGTGTTTCTTCCTCAGCAGCCGCTTCAGATAGATCCTTTCCTGCTAGAACGGCTTCCACAGCAGAACGGAAAGCCTTGGCCCCGCCTTCTGCTCCGTCAGGGTGCCCGTGAACTCCCCCTCCAGCATTAATCACGCTATCTAGCCCAAAATCCTTGATCAGGTCCGGAACCATGCCCGGATGAATGCCTGCAGAAGGAACAGGGAAGGCTTTTTTCCATGAAAGTTCATCCTTTGTCAGAGCTTCAGCAATCGCCAAGGTCTCCTTTTTTTCCAGTGCGACATTTCCATAAGGGGATGGGAACAAAGATAAATCCGCTCCTGATAACCTTACTAATTTACCAAGTAATAATGGATAGCCGATCCCGTAAAATGATGAAGCTGCCAATGCCCCGCTATAGGCGGGGTGCGCCATGATCGGCAACTTGATACGATCATGTTCACTCAGGGCCTGCAATACATCCAAACCATATGTATGAACGTTGAACAATAAAGCATCTGCCCCTGCTTCAGCCGCCTGCTCTGCCTTATCCAGTAATTCAAATGTTTTCCCTGATAGATTGACTGCATATAAAGTACGGTGGCCAGTGGTTTCATGGACTTCATTCAATATTCTTTTTCCCGTTTTTATTCTATCGAAAAATGGAGTCAGTTCCTGATCGAAGAGGATCTCATCATCTTTAACTAAGTCGACGCCCCCTAATGCTTGTTGCCTCAGTTGCTCATTATGGAATGCCAGGTCTCTTCCTAATACACCTTTAAAGATGCTCATCACCAGGGGACGGTTAAATACGCCAATCTTTTCCCTTATGCCTCCAATGCCAAATTGCGGTCCGGGAAAAGAGTTTTGAATATCACCGACAAAATCCAGGTCTATGAGTTTTATTTCTCCGTCCAATGAAAGTTTGCCGAAGACAGTCGTGAGGATTGCAGGTAAATCAAGGGAAAAATTCCCTGCCGGATAGGCAATTTTAATAAGCGAACGGTATACTTTACGATTAAAGTAGCTGTTTGCCCTCTCTTCTTCCAAAAGTGGTGTCACCGATACAACGCGCCCCTTATGTTTTTCCAGTTGTTTCTGGACTAAATGTGGCAGGTCCGTCCATGTCCCGACAGTCAAACCTAGGGCAATGCTCTCTGCTTTTTTCTCATGATTTCCAGTGAAGTCATGAATTGAATAAGTAGCGACTATCTCGCTCATCTGATCACTCCTATAACACGTTAGTAAACTCCCGATGTCATTAAACTGAAATTGGCTCAAAATGGCAAAAGCCCCTTCATAAAGAAGAGGCTTTAAAAAGCCATCTTCTTATCTCCCAGCCATTGGCTGCAAGAATTAGCACCGTGCCTTGCGGATTTCAGGAAATCCGGCGAAGAATTCCGCCCCATTTTACAATGGAATTACGGTCGGTTGCTGGGCTTCATAGGGCTAGTCCCTCCACCTGCTCAAAATAAGAAAACGCTGATATATAAATTGCATTCAAGTATCGAAAGATTAAGAATTTATTTTGTATTCTGACAGGTAATCCCTACTTTGTCAATAAGTTTTAACTATTTTAACGGTGAAATAAGTCGGATACCTCAATCCATCGTTAAAATAAGTTTAATGTACGTATTCGTTCCACAGCCTCTTCAAGCCGTTCTTCCGAGGTCAGCAGCCCTACCCTGACGTAACCTTCGCCAAATTCACCGAATCCATTCCCTGCGGCAACAGCTACGTGGGCATGCGCTAATAAATAGTCTGCAAAACTCTCTGACGTAAAACCTTTAGGTACCTTGAGCCAGGCAAAAAACGATGCCGCAGGCGCTTTGACATCCCAGCCGATTGCCCTCAATCCCTCAATGAAAACATTCCTTCGTCCTTCGTACATCTGCACTAACTGCTCTACACAGCTCTGCGAATCAAGCAAAGCACTTGCCGCAGCTTCTTGTATCGCCGGGAAAAGACTCACATAAAGATGGTCTTGCAATAGTTCAAGAGCTTCTATTACACTCTTATTCCCCACTGCGAAGCCTACTCTCCATCCTGCCATATTGTATGTTTTCGATAGTGTGTATATTTCTATTCCTACATCCTTCGCTCCCTCCGATTGGAGAAAGCTTATCGGTTTTTTTCCGTCGAATCCGATCGCGCCATAAGCGAAATCGTGGACCACACAAATGGAATGCTCTTTTGCGAAGGAGACGGTTTCATCAAAGAAACTATCAGTTGCAGAAGCACCTGTGGGATTATTCGGATAGTTCAAGAACATCATTTTGGCTTTATCAAGTACTTCTTTATGTATTTCATCATATTTCGGAAGAAAACCATTTTCTTCTGTCAGAGGCATGAGTTCGGTCTTTGCCCGGGCTAAAACAACTCCGGAAAGATAATCGGGATAGCCGGGATCTGGAACAAGGATCGTATCACCTGGATTCAATAAACACTGCGGCAGTTCGACAAGACCTGCCTTCCCCCCGAAGAGAATCGCCACTTCGCTATTCGGATCCAGCTTGACACCGTATTCTCGTTCATAAAAGACGGCGGCAGCATCTTTTAAATATTGATGTCCCCGGAATGGCGAATATTTATGATTAATCGTTTTTTCAGCAGCCGACTGCAAACTTTTCACGATATGTTCTGGCGTCGGCTGATCAGGGTTTCCCTGGCCTAAATTAATGACATCATGTCCTTGCTCCGTTATTGCATTGACTTTTGCGACTAGTGAAGCAAAAAACTGCTTGGGCAGGTCCTGAAGCTGGCCGGATTTTTCGAATTGCAACATTTATACACCTTCTCTGAAATTTCTTGAAATTCTAGTCACAAATGATATATGTTTATCATAGTCTTGTAAAGCATTTTTTACATGTGGAGGTTTTAATCGATGAAATGGAAAATAGCTTGTATTCAAATGGATATAGCCTTTGGTCAACCGGATATCAATTTTCAGGTTGCAGAACAATGGTTGGAAAAAGCAACACGGTCAGAACCCGATATCGTCATTTTACCGGAGCTTTGGACAACAGGATACGACTTGACCAGGTTAAATGAGATTGCTGATCACGAGGCAGAAAAAACGATTGAATTTTTAAAAACACAGGCACAAAAACACCAAATTCACATCATAGGCGGTTCCATCGCGAAAAAGACAAGCAAGGGAATCTATAACACGATGATCATCATCGATAAACATGGGAATCTCATTAAAGAATATGATAAGCTTCACTTATTTCAGTTAATGGATGAACATCATTTCCTGCAGCCAGGAGAAAAAGATGGTTTATTTACTCTTGATGAAAAAATATGTGCTGGATTCATTTGTTATGACATCCGTTTCCCTGAATGGCAGCGTGCCCATACCGTTCAAGGCGCCGAAGTTCTATTCGTAACGGCGGAATGGCCAAAGCCGAGACTCGATCACTGGAGAGCCTTATTGATTAGCCGTGCCATCGAGAACCAAGCCTATGTTGTAGCCGTTAATCGTTCAGGTTCGGATGTCAATAATACATTTGCTGGTCATTCCTTGATTATTGATCCATGGGGGAATCTCATTAGTGAAGCCGGAGAAGGAAACGAACTCTTGACAGGCACCTTGGATTTCAATAAAGTTACGGAAGCCCGAAACAAAATACCTGTATTCGAAGATCGCCGCCCTGATTTTTATTAATTTACCCATTGACAAACTATTCAAAAGGTTGTTATTATTTTCCCGAAGATTAAAATTTCAGAAAACATTTACTCTTATCAAGAGCAGGCTGAGGGATAAAGGCCCTATGAAGCCCAGCAACCGACTGTAATACCATTGTGAAATGGGGCGGATTCACCGCCGGATTATAAAATCCACAGAGCACGGTGCTAATTCCACCAGAATTCATTTTCTGGAAGATAAGAGGTCCGAAGCCAAAACTTCTGCCTCTTTCTATATGAAAGAGGCTTTTTTATTCTTATTTTGATTCTGGAGGGAAAAAGAATGACTCAAAACCATTCAAATTTTAAGAGATTGACAAACGAAACAGCTATAACCCTTGCAAAAAAACTTGGGTTGGTCAATGCGGATGCAAGTTTAAAGTGTAAAGAAATCGGCGATGGAAACTTAAATTATGTTTTTCATGTTACAGACATGCACACAAATAAAGGAATAATCATCAAACAAGCGGTCCCTTATGCCAAGGTACTTGGTGAAAGCTGGCCGCTGACATTGAAAAGGGCTGCCATTGAAGCGAATGCGCTGATTCATTTCAAAAGTTATTGCCCTGAATTCGTACCGCAAGTCTATTATTCGGATGAACAGCTTGCCATCACGGTCATGGAGGATTTATCGCACTTGAAAATCGTTAGAACAGGATTGATCGATGGCGATTCATATCCATTGCTTTCACAGCATATTGGTGAGTTTGTTGCTAAGACGGCATTTTATACATCCGATTATCATCTAGAACCATCTGCGAAAAAGGAAGTGGCCCGACATTTCACGAATCCAGAACTCTGCAAAATCACTGAGGTCTTTATTTTCACAGATCCATTTTTTGAGGAACTCCCAGGAGACTTCGAGGTGGAATTGACTGATGCCGCCAAAATTATCTGGAATGATCAAGAAGTGATACTTGAGGTCGCTAAGCTGAAACAAAGCTTTGAAACCGAGCAGGAAGCCTTACTTCATGGAGATTTACATACTGGAAGTATATTTGCAAGTGAAACTGAAACAAAGGTTATTGATCCGGAATTCGCTTTTTATGGACCCGTTGGTTTTGACCTTGGTCAATACACCGCCAACCTTCTCTTCCAGGCAGTCACACGCAATGGCGCTGGAAAGGAAGAGATTTTCACACACCTTCATGAATTTTGGAATGCCTTTGAAGAAACTTATACCGACTTATGGGAAGGTCAAAATAAAAGCCCATTCCGCCATGTGAAAGGTTATCTGCCTTACTTACTGACAAAATTCAAAAAAGATGCCTTCGGTTTTGCCGCCTGTGAACTGATTCGGCGAACCATTGGCCTTTCCCATGTTGCCGATTTAAACGTCATTGAAAATAAAGAGATAAGGATTGCTGCCAAAACGGCAACGTTGGAAATTGGTGCATTTTTAATTAAAAAACGGGAGGAATTAGATGTTCCAGCTGTCATTGAAGCGTTGAAGCAACGTACACTGCCATCTTATTCAACCATTTAAAAGGAGCCCTGCACATGACTACACTAGCACCCTTACCCTATTCGGTACACTGGGATGATACCCATATTACATTATTAAATCAACAAGCCCTACCTTCCATAACTGAATTTATTGAACTTCATTCAGTTAATGATGTATATGACAGCATTTTGACATTAAAAGTTCGCGGTGCGCCAGCAATTGGACTGACGGCAGCATTTGGTGTTGCACTTGGTGCCAAACAGGAAACAACCGCTGAATTAGGGGATTTCAAGAGAAATGTAACGAGGCATATTGAAAAACTCGCCTCTTCAAGGCCAACTGCAGTAAACCTTTTTTGGGCGTTAAGGAGGATGGAGAACACCTTGCATGCTGCGCAAAGCATTTCAGCTGCAAAGGAAGCACTTGTATCGGAGGCTAAAGCCATCTTTGCTGAAGATGAAGAAATGTGCAGGAAAATCGGGGAACATGGTTTATCCTTATTCACTAGAGGAGATTCCATACTAACCCATTGCAATGCTGGGGGAATTGCCACAGCTCGGTATGGCACAGCCTTGGCTCCTTTCCACCTGGCTAAAGAAAGGGACTTTCCGTTAAAAGTATACGCATGTGAAACCAGGCCTGTCCTGCAAGGTGCGCGTTTGACGGCTTGGGAATTGATGCAAGCGGGGGTTGATGTCACCTTAATTTCAGATAATATGGCTGCACATACGATTCACCAGAAACGAATAAATGGAATTATCGTCGGGGCAGACAGGATTGCGGCTAATGGAGATACAGCCAATAAAATCGGGACATTGGGATTGGCCATATTAGCCAAGCACTTTGGCATCCCCTTTTATGTGGCCGCACCATCAAGCACATTCGACCTTTCCATCGAATCAGGCACATCCATCCCGATCGAAGAACGGAATGAAGCGGAAATCACCTCCATTCAAGGTGTAAGGATCGCTCCGGAAAACGTGAAGACTTTCAATCCAGCCTTTGACGTTACACCAAATCATCTTATTACGAGCATCATTACCGAAAACGGCATCATAACACCGGATTTCAATAAAAACATTCCGCATTTTGTTAATTGATCCAGGTTCCTTTATTGGTGATAAAAAACGAGAAGGATTTTTATCCCTCTCGTTTTTTATAGATGATTATGAATATTCTTACGAGGTCTATAATACAATAATTCAAGTGAATTCGAACATATTCACTTAATATAAGGTTGTTCATAATAGTTCTTATTATTTTGAAAAGAACTCCTGAAGTGCCTTTTTATTTTTAGTGAAATCTATTTGCAAAACCGCTCCGGACTGGGGATATATTTCATCTTTAAAGCTCCCTTCCACTGGAACCCTTAAGGTTTCGACGGTGTCCGGTGTATGGAAGAAGGCTTTTGGACCCATTTCCATTAATGTTTTCAGACCAATATCTGTATCCAGGTACGAGAGTCCTTGTTCGATGATACTAGGAAGGGCTGCCATCCCTTCGAAGGATGAGATTTGATTTACGAAAGCTGTTTTTAATTGAATCATGACTTCTTGTTGACGCTCCACCCTTCCAAAATCACTTTCATCGTCATGCCTAAAACGGACATATTTCAATATTTCCTCACCATGTAAAACATTTTTGCCAACACTTGCTTGAATGCTCATATCATCAATGATTTCCTGATCTACATTCACCGCTACCCCCTCAGGGGCTAGTAAATCGACCATTTTCACAAATCCCTGGAAGTCGATTACCGCTACATGATCGACCTTGATATCGAAGTTCTCCTTTATGGTTTTCTTAAGCAGTTCCCTTCCACCATAATAATAAGCTGCATTTATTTTGTTATATCCTGACTTATTCCCGGGCATTTTCACATAACTATCACGCATGATGGAAGCCAGCTTCAGTTTCTCCTGCTCAGGAAAGTATTTTGCCAGGATAAGCACATCTGATCGAGATTTTTGCTCTCCCCTTGTATCAACACCAATTAACAGAAATGTTTTCACGCTTTCCTGGTCGTCTTCTTTGGTTAGTTTTTTATCCGAACCTGCATTTCCATTTTGTTTGGGTAAAGGGGCATAGGTGCAGCCTGCCAGAATCAAGATCAATAGGTATATGAATAATACCTTTTCTTTCATTGCCTCACCTCATCGGAAAATTACCCCTATCATCTGTCTAATACTGGAATTTTATGCATTTAACGACAAAAAAGCCTGCCAACGATAATCGCTGACAGGCTTTTCGGGCATAATCATTTATTTAATTTCTTTCTTTAATACTTCTACTGCCTTTTTCACTTGTGTGTCGTTTTTAAGGATCTTCTCGCGGATGACCTGCATTAATTTCACGGTAGTATCATCTTTAATTGTCCCAGTTTCTTTAATTTTTTGTTCCTTCTGGAACGCTATGACCGCATTCGTGGTTGCTTCATCAAAAAATCCATCTATTTTTCCTGGATCATGGCCTGCTACCTTCAGCATCTCTTCAGCAGCTTTCACTTCACTCGAAGAATCGGATGCTTTCAATTCCTTATCAGGTGAAATGTACGGAAGGCTGGCATAATCAGGAAGCTTTACATTAATATCCGGCTTGATCCCTTTTTTATGAATCCAATTGCCTTCAGGAGTCAACCATTTAGCTGCCGTATATTTAAAGTTAGATCCATCCTCAAAGTCTTGGGCAGTCTGAACTGTCCCTTTCCCAAATGACTTGACACCGATCAATGGAATGTCCGCAGACTCACTGACTGCCGCTGCAACGATTTCAGAAGCACTGGCACTTCCGTCATCAATCAACACGACTACCGGGATTTTCAGTTCTCCATCATTCTTCGATTTATAGACATCTTTTTTCCCGCTACGCTCCTCAACTTGAAGGACCACTTTCCCATTAGGTATGAACAGGCTCGCCATTTCTATTGCTTGGTCAAGAAGTCCCCCAGGGTTTCCGCGCAAATCCAATACGAGACCCTTCATATCCTTCTTCGACATTTCTTCAAGCGCCGTTTTCAGCTCTTGGACTGTATGTTCGGAAAAACTGGTCACTTGAATTTTTGCAACTCCATCATCAAGCATTTCCGCATATACCGTTTCAATCGGAATTGTATCCCGTTTAATGGTGAGCTCCATCGGTTCCGGCTCACCAGCTCTTGAGATTGATAAATTCACTTTCGTTCCCTTTTTGCCCCTGATTTTCAAGACAGCTTCAGAAGAGCTTAGTCCTTCAACGCTTTTACCGTTCACACTTAAAATGATATCATTCGGTTTTACCCCTGCTTTTTCTGCTGGGGACCCTTTTATCGGTGAGACGACCATGATTTGTCCATCCTGCTCCTGAATCTCGGCACCGATTCCTTCAAAAGATGAAGAGATGCTCTCATGGAAACTCGATGCTTCCTTTTTATCCATATAAGCAGAATAGGGATCATCCAATGATTTGATCATTCCATTTATTGCCCCGTCAACCAGCTTATCTTGATCAATCTCTTCATAATAGTTGTCTTTTATCGTATCGTATGTAGAATACAGCTTTTCAAATTCCGAATGTTTATCCGGTGCTAATGACTCTACTTTTTCATCTCCAAAGGTCAAGGCTATTGTAGTAATCCCTGCAGTTAGAAATATGACTAAGAAAATTCCCATTATGAATGTAAACTTCTTTATTTTAATGAATTTCCCTGCCTCTTTTGGCTGTTTTTGATTTTCTTCTTCCACTGAAGCCTCACCACTTTCATTCTTCATGACGATATAACGATTTCATTCCTATTTTATCAGCTTTCATGCCAATCGAAAAATAATAGTTATCAAAAATAACAATTTATGACCATATGTATTTTTTCACCGCTTCGCAAACGTTAATATACTGAAAGCTCCAAGGGCAACAGCCAGTTCCCGACATAATAAAAATACGGATACCAAGGAATAATTGAGCCTGTATCCCAACCGTCATTTTACGGCATCACTTATTCCTGGTAACCCGCCTGACTTATCAATCCTTGATAGCTGCTTCCAATGCCACCTCAACCATTTCGTTAAAAGTTGACTGGCGCTCATCCGACGTCGTTTCCTCACCGGTTAAAATGTGATCGGAAATGGTTAATACAGATAAAGCTTGGCGGCCAAATTTAGCGGCAAGCGTGTATAGGGCAGCTGATTCCATTTCTATTGCAAGTATTTGGTATTTTGCCCATTTTTCCAATTCACTATTATCGTTATAAAACTGATCGGCCGTAAATACATTACCGACCTTCAATTGCAAGCCCTTAGCCGTGCCGGCGTCATAAGCTTTTCTTAATAATTCGAAATCTGCGGTTGGGGCAAAGTCCACCCCTCCGAAAGTCATGCGGTTCATTTGGGAATCAGTCGAAGCACTCATGGCAAGGATCACATCCCTGACTTTTACATCTTTTTGAATCGCTCCTGCAGTTCCCACACGAATCAGCTTCTGGACATTATAGCTATTCATCAATTCATTCACGTAAATGGAAATGGATGGAACACCCATGCCAGTACCTTGTACTGAAATTCGTTTCCCTTTATATGTCCCTGTATATCCAAACATGTTTCGAACTTCATTATAAAGTTTAGCATCCTCTAAAAATGTTTCAGCAATATATTTTGCACGCAATGGGTCCCCTGGCAGTAAGACCGTTTCCGCAATTTCATTTTCTTTTGCACCAATATGTACGCTCATACGACTATGTCCTCCTTAACTTGTGGTTGAAATGATATTCAAAAACTACTATACCATATCAACCACAAGTTAGGAAAATTGAACCTTATCCTAGAACTTGAAAAACTGGAAATCACGAAATGACTTATGGCACCCTTACTCTAAACCGCAAACAAAACGGCGGAGGTCCGCCGTCTTTTTTTAATCGTTAATAAAATTAAGGGAAAGGAAGCTGCTAACCGTCTTATGACCGGTTACTCATCGACTTCTTCATCAATTATACATTTTTCTAGAAGATATTCGAATGTGATGTCAGCAAGATCTTCAACTTCAGCTTCTGATGGAAGATAGCCCCGTCTTATCAATTCTTGAAAAAAGAATTCCGCTATCTCTTCTGTATCAATAAAAACCTCAATTTCTCGCAAATCATCGCCCCCTTATTTAAAGGTCTATGAATGTGTAGAGACAAATATACCAATAAGGCAACCCATAATGGAAAATCATATGAAGTGCCTAAAAATATCGTCCATTTCTGTTCAATTTGAATGGAAGCTTCTATAGGGAATTTGGAAATTGCCCATTAAAAGTTGGGGATACCTTTCACTTCGTTTGCTTCTTTTTATGATCTGGATAAATTTCCTCTGCCGCTTTTTCAATTTTCGCAAGGGCAATCTTCATAATATGGCGGTATTCATCATCGCCAAAATGTTCGTAGAGCTTACAATAATCATTATATAAATCCAACAGTCCATCAATCATTTCCTTTTTTTCATTTTTTGTCATTGTCATATCTCGCTCACCTTTACCAGGGTTGTTTTGTTTAGCAATGATAGCAAGCTCATTTTTCTTTTTAGGAAGTAGCAGACCCAACTTTTTTATAATTCCATCTGCACGTTTAGCATCGGCTATCAAAGTCAGTTCTTCTTCATGCGCTTCAAGCCATTCACCATCTGAGATTCTTGATAACTCATAGATTACATCCTCCCAGGCATTTTCCTTATAGCGCCAAATTTCCGTTCGATAGCCGATAATCTTGAAATAATCCTGTTCATATCCATCCACTTGGACCAAGTCACCTAATAAAAATTTATATTCAATATCGATCTGTTCTTTTGGATAAAGGATTTCTCCTTCATATTCATCTATCGATTGCAATGTTTTTTCGATATATAGGCCTTCACTATAGTTCACTTCATACACATAAGCACCATCGAGAAATTTCACATCGGTTATATTCCCGACTGTCCCATACATTGTTATTACGACTGTATCGCCTAATTTGAATTTCGGCTGTTTTTTTTTGCCCATAAGAGACATCCCCCAATATGGTCCTTATCGTTTGATTAGTAAATTATATGCACAAACAAACATGGAGGTTAATGGAAATGGGAGGGCATTTTGCTCAATTAGCTTCAAGGGCACTGCAACCAACCAAAAACCGCCTCATTTAATGAGACGGTTCGTAGTGGGGATGATGAGGGTCACTTTCGTTCCTTCGTCGCGGACGCTCTCCATTTGGAGTTTACCTTTTAATTCCTCCATTATCTGAATACACGTCGCCACACCTAATCCATTCCCATCCGGTTTGGTGGTGTAAAAGGGCATACCGATATTTTTTAAATCCTCGGGACTGATGCCTTTTCCATCATCGCTGATCACTAATTTCACATATTGGGACACGGAAGTCTGTTGCAGTTCAATCTGCCCCCTTGCTTCGATGGCTTCACAAGAATTATTCAAGACATTCAAGAGAACCTGCCTTAACCGGTTTCTGTCCGAATAAACAAAGATGGATTGTGCCACTTCATTAATTATTCTTACATGATAACTCGGATTTGAGGGAGTATATGTATCTAAAATTTCTTCAAGGAAATCCTTTAAATCGAATTTCTCCCATTCCAGTTGATGCGGTTTTGCCAAATCAAGAAGTTGTGTCACGAATACATTGACCCGATCCACTTCATGAAGCATGACATCACTATATTTTTCTATTAATGTTGTATCATGATCCTGGCTCTTCAATAATTGGAAAAAGCCCTTTATTGTCGTCAACGGGTTCCTGATTTCATGGGCGACACCGGCAGCAAGCTGGCCAACATATTTCAATTTTTCCGTTCGGACGATTTCCTTCTCACGATCTTCTATCGTTTCCATCATTCTTAGAAAGGCAAGGTTCAATTTTTCCATTTCCTCGAAGCTTCTTTTGTCGGAAATGATGAATTCCTTTCCTCCAATGAAATCCTCTGTCGCTTCTACAAGTTCTTGAACTGGCCGTACGATGGTCTTTGTTAGTAAATAGACAGCCAGAATGATAGAAACTAAAACGATGCTGTAGATTGTCAGGTACCGTGTTAATAGGTCATTCAAAGGTTGAAACACCTGTTTCTTATCAGCACCCACAACAACAAACCATTTATTCTCCGTTTCTGCAATCGTATGGACAGGCTGGATGGAATATATTTTTTCACCATTCTCCGAACTGTACAAATCATCCGACAACGAAGCTTCCATCAGCTTCCCTTTCGTTAATCCCAATTCTTTCAAGGCAGAACCCTGCATGAGGCCATGCGGGTCTTTTTTCGAAATCAAGATGCCTTCTTGATTGATCATGAAAAAGTTCACTGGATATTTATCGCTGATTTCATTAGCCTTTTTCTCCATCATCTCCCAAAGCCCTTTTAATCGGAAAGCTGGAGATACGACTCCGATCATTTTCCCTGCATCATCATATACTGGCGCACTTAGAACCATTATGGGTTCTGAGAATGCCCTGGTTTTATAAACGTCTGAAAGGAATTCATGACCTTCTATGGCCTCTTTGAACCATATTCTCTTCGCGAGGTTGTCCCCGATCATTTTATTAGATGTATCTGCAATGACATTGCCTTCCATATCCAAATGCAAAACACCGTAATAATTTCCTTTTGCATCAATAAACTTTCTTAGTTCATCTGACTCCTCTTCTCTTGAATGGCCAGGATTGATGATTACCGAATTTGCACTCATAAACTTCACATCACTGACCCGTTCGTTCAAATAGCTATATGTTTCATTTACCATATTCAGTGAACCTGCATTCAGGGCATTTCTTGCTTCCTTCTCCAGAAGGGAACGTTGTGATCCATAGGATATGATTCCCAATATCAGAAGAGGCACACTTGCAATAAGTAAAGAAAAAAGCAAAATTCGGGTTTGAAGGCTTTTAAACATCCTTCCGATCCTCCCTATTCCTGATCTCCCAATAAGAGCCCTTCTTCTATTTGGACATACTGTTCCCAAGCTTGATCGAATACGGACATACTTTCGAGATAGTCTGCATTCAATTCTAAATAACTGCTCAGTTCATTATAATCTGTCGATTGTTTTGGGAAACCATGATCCTCATAGGCATGATTGGCAAATTTAGTGATAGCATCCATTTCCTTCGGTTGTCGAAATTTCATTAAATATAAATAAAATGGTCTCATTATGTCGAGCCCCCCTAAAATAACTATGATTTCTGCTTTAATATATCGGAAACTTTCGCTTCCGTCCACTTTTTTAAAAATCAATTTGGTTTTTTCTTCCTCATTTTAAGAAGTTCATGATTTTTCAACACAAAATGCATTCGTTATATTACGGAATTACACTTAGATATCGTACTCATTCCATATTGATTACATCCTTTTAAAGAATTTTTTTACTTTAAGGACTTAGTTCTTCATGATTCGATAAAGGAAACGAAGTGCTTCAATCTTGTTTAACCTAATGCCCCGTCCCTTAACAAATACACTAAGCATGTTCTGTCATGCCGCTTGGATGGGGGAATTTCTCCAAAACCTCATTATCCAATTTACCAGCAGGCTTTCATTTTGCAAAAGGGAAAAATCGCCTTCAACTAAGAAAGGAATAGTGGTTTTCACTGTTCTGTCTAAAATGAGGGGATATTTTTATTTATGGAAACGTGAATGCACCCTGCAGCTAAGTTAAAGTAATTACGTTTCAACAGTCTTTCATGTTCATTAGCTCACTATACAAAGGTAAGGACGTCATTTTTATTGTAGTCTTTTCTAAAGAAAACATGTCGAAAAGAAGCCAGTGGACACATGGTTGTTCCACTGACTACTTAGTTATTTTGCTAGCTCACTTTAATAATCAAAAATAAATGAAAAAGCAAGTAAAGAATAATCACCTCTACTTCCTTTCAATTGAACTCTATTGTTAGTTTTATTATTTTTTGCTTTTATTTGCTGTAAAAAATCCAGTCTTTTCACTATCGCCTTACACCTACCCATTCTTACGATTAGTATGAAGAACATATAACTCACGAGTAGGATTTTCACGATGAAGTTCTTGATAAGCTTTCATTGCATCAGGAGAAATAGGAAATTTCTTTTTGGTACTCTTCCCACCCATCAAACACCCTGCCAGTACTTTTCCTTAATGGTTTATTAAACATTTTTTCACTGGATGGCCATCTGAATCCGCACTATCAGTGGCTATTTCCCCTAGCAATTCGCTTGTATCTGTCACTAAAGAATCGATTTCTCCGTTAGAAAATGAAAGAATCATTTTACTTTTACCACTCATTAGTTAGATTCCATAAGAGGTACTTCTGACAAAACAATAAATCCATTAGAGTAAAGTATATTATTTAATATCAATAGTGAGAATGTTAAAACATGGAGATCCAATAGCTAAGACTGAATTCTCATTGGGGTTGGAAATAATCTTAAAAGGGAATGACAAAATCCGTACCCCTTAAATGAAGGTCGCTTTTTAAAATTGGAATTTATCAGCAGTTATATTGCGATAGGGCATTATAAGCTTTTCCCTATTCATCGCTCATTGTTCCTACTTCAACTTCAATTACTCATCATATGCCTACTGATTCCCGAGCTGTTTCATATCAATAAAAACCCCAGACCATACACAGTATTGTACCGAAGACAGTTATTAGAGCCAGTAATATGGCGCAATATAGTGTCATAAAAATTGATTTGCTATCATCAGTTTCACGAGCATGCATAAATACAACAAGTTGAACAGCTGCTTGTATGAATGCTGTCAATATAAAAATCGTCATGCCTGTTGCTTTTGACATATTGAAGAAGTAAACCAAAAGAGCTACAAATGTCAAAATCAATGAAAATACAAAACCCCATATTTGTTTAGCCGGGAATAATTCCTTCATGTTTATGTCATTCCTTTCATGTAGATAAAGGTGAAGATGAAGATCCAAACGATATCTAAGAAATGCCAGTAAAGAGAGAAAATGAAGGATTTATTGGCTGTTTCAGGTGTCAACCCGCGTTTTTTCACTTGAAGGATAATAAATAACCCCCAGAAAAGCCCTAATGTAACATGTGCTCCATGTGTCCCTAATGTTGTAAAGAGCATCGATGTAAATGCACTAGTTTGCAGTGTAGCTCCTTCGCGATAATAGGTAATGAACTCAGTAATTTCAAATCCTAAGAATCCTAATCCAAGAAGAAGAGTGATTACGAAGAATGTCAACATGGCTTTCTTGTTGCCAAGTCGCATGGCATGAATTCCAAGCCCGATGACAAAACTGCTTGTTAAGAGCAAAAATGTTTCAGCAAGTACTGGAGTGATTTCAAAAATTTCTGCTCCAGTAGGACCGTTACCCGTACGATCAACTAATGTAAAATATGATGCAAAGAGTGTTGCAAAAAGCATAATTTCGGCTCCAAGAAAAATCCAGAAGCCTAAAATATTCAGACGATTTTGTTCCGTACTATATTCAAGAGGTTGCGAGTGATCTATTTCCATTTATTAACACCCCTAAATTTTGCTTCTGTCTCTTTAATTTCTTCTACAGAAATGTAATGACCATGATCTATTTCGAATGAACGATGAGCCATGCAAACAAAGATACCGATTAACCCAATAATCGCAAGAAACCATATGCTGAATACTAACGCAAATCCAAAGACAAAGAAGATACAGGACATGATAAACGGTACGCCGCTGTTATTGGGCATATGAATTTTTTCATACTCACCCTTGAATAATTCATGACCTTTATATTTAGCATCCCAAAACGTTTCCCTTGAATTCACTTGTGGAATAATAGCAAAGTTATATTCTGGTACTGGATTATGAGTAGCCCATTCAAGGGAACGTGCATCCCAAGGATCATCACCAACATCTTTTGGAGCATGGCGAATGCTATAGTAAATCGTATATACGATTAATACAAAACTGATTGCCATAAAAGCTGCCCCGATAAACGAAATCATATTCAATGGTCCAAATCCAGTCGATTCAGAGTATGTGTATATACGGCGTGCCTGACCATCTAAACCAGTGATATACATAGGGAAGAATGCTAAGCAAAAACCAATGGTTAGAAACCAGAACGCCCATTTCCCAATCCTTTCATTCAGCATGAAACCAAACATTTTCGGCCAGTAGTAAGTTCCGGCACCAAGCACAGCAAATACTACACCCGGAATAATGACATTGTGGAAGTGAGCTACTAAAAACATTGTATTATGGTATTGATAATCCGCCGCTGACATCGCAAGCATAACCCCGGTAACTCCACCGATTGTGAAAAGAGGTATGAAACCTATTGAATAAAGCATAGGTACGGTAAATCTGATTCTACCTTTCCACATCGTGAACAACCAGTTAAAGATCTTGATTCCAGTTGGAATCGCAATTACCATCGTTGTAATCGAGAAAATACTATTAACATATGCTGCTTGCCCCATTGTAAAGAAATGGTGCGTCCAAACGAAGAATGAATATATAGAGATAAATACCATTGAAGCAACCATTGATCGATAGCCATATAGGTTACGTCGTGAAAAGGTCGGGATAATCTCACTAAAAAGACCAAATGCAGGCAAGATTAAGATATATACCTCGGGATGTCCCCAAACCCAGAATAGGTTTGCCCAAAGCATATCCATACCGCCATCAGTCATTGTGAAAAACTTGGTTGCGAATAATCGATCCATTGTTCCCATGATCAGCGCCACTGTTAATACAGGGAATGCGAAAATGATAATAACGCTTGTGACTAAAGAAGACCATGTAAACATTGGCATTTTCATTAATGTCATACCGGGTGCTCTCATTTTAAGAATAGTCGTCAAAAAGTTAATCCCCGTCATTAATGTACCTATTCCGGCTATCTGAATGCCAATCATATAATAATTCGTTCCAACATGCGGGCTAAATTCATTTCCTGCAAGCGGGAAATAAGATGACCACCCTGCATCAGGCGAACCACCAATTACAAAAGAGATGTTGAATAGCATCGCACCCATAAAAAATAACCAGAAACTTATGGCATTTAGACGTGGGAATGCTACATCTCGCGCTCCAATTTGTAATGGCACCACGAAATTCATTAAGGCCATAATGTACGGCATCGCCATAAAGATAATCATCACAACCCCGTGTGTTGAAAAAATTTCATTATAGTGCTGTGAATCTAATAATTTGTTATCCGGTACGGCAAGTTGCGCACGCATCATCACAGCATCTACCCCACCACGAAATAGCATCAACAAAGCAGATATTAGATACATAATACCTATTCTTTTATGATCGACTGTTGTAAGCCAGCCACTCCATAAATAAAACCATTTTTTAAAGTGGGTTAAACCAACAATGATCAAGAGAACAGTAACACCAATGGCCACCATTGATGAGTAAATGACGGGACTAGGATTAGGTATAAGAAATCTAGAGAAAAAACCCATACTTTTGTGTTTCCTTCCTGAAAATATTTTTCTTGAGATAGACAAAGAAATTATTCATGATTGTGTGCTGATTTTTCTTTACTATTACTTGACTTATGATCATGCTCCATATGTTCACCTTTTGAATCCGCGTTAGAGTCACTTGAACCATGATGATGTCCAGCATTTTCACCTTCTGGAGCTGGTGAGAAGTCTAAATGATTGCCAGTAAACGTTAACTGTCCCTCATGACCCGGTTTTAATAATTCATTGAATCTTATTTCAGTAATAGGTTTCGCAGTTTCTTTAACTTCTTTTACCCATTCATCAAACTTATCTTGAGACATCGCTTCGACGTGGAACGTATTTTCAGCGAATCCTTTCCCACTAAAGTTTGCATTTCGTCCCATCATTTCCCCTGATTCGTCCGCTGCTAAGTGTAATGTGGTCACCATGTTAGACATGGCATATTTTTGACCGCCAAGTTGTGGAATCCAGAAACTCGTGATAGGCCCGAATGAATAAAGTTTAAATTCAAGTGGTCGATTTGTTGGAATATACAAGTAGTTTACTGTCTCGATATCGTTTTCTGGATAACTAAAATGCCACTTCCAGTCAGATGACGAAGCGTAAATAACTAATGGATCTTGTCCTTTGTACCCTTCCGGAGTGGCTTCCACTTTATTGTTGGAAATTACAGTAACTACGGAGAAGAAAATGACGATTAAAATCGGCACCCCAACAATAATCGTTTCAACAACGTGATTCCCTTCAATGTAGGGTGGTTCATATTCTTTAGGTAGTTTAGAATCACGGTATTTCGTTAACACAAAGACTAAAATAGCACAAACAACAATAACAATAACCGCCATGATCGCAATTGATAGCCAAATCACATTGGCTTGCGTTTGGGCTTGAGGTCCTTTAGGATCTAAGACCGCTAATGATTCACAGCCTGAAAGCACATTGACTATGGTAGAAAGAATGGCTAATGAAACCCATTTTGTTTTCATATATTTATCCTTTCTTTTAAGATTTTATTTCTAAGTTATCCCAAAAAATGTTTATTAATAGTGGTAATTTCTCACAATCACTTTTTAGAGGGGGGATGAATATGTATGAATTCATTTGGGGAATGTTCAGAGAAACTGGTTATCTAAATACCTACTTGCTTTGAAAAGGAATTTGAATATGTGAGGAGATACTGCATGGATTTTTTTAATCCTAGTGGTCAAAGAAGTAAGGGTAGCGAAGATGAAAATTTAACATGGCGGACCTCACCTCCGGGCGCACAGAAAAACCTCACCAAAAATGTTGATGAGGCTACTTTTAATCATTTTGTTATTTCCCAAAATCAAAATAATTCCGCTTTAACACCCGCTTCATCTTCAATAACTCGTCATACGTCGTCTGTTTCCCTAGCTGTTTCGAATCAATTAAAAATAGTTGATTTTCAATTTCCTTCACTATTTCATCACTTTGAAAAAAGGCATCGCAACTCTCACAATGGGAGGAAGGGGTTTCCGTAATTTCAACTGCCCTCGTACCATCCGGCAGTTCCCAATACACAGTCCCCTTTACTGATGCAAGCTTCCCTTTCTCACACCATGGACACGTCTCCATGCTATTCATCCCCCTTTTGAGTGCCCTTTTTCTGTTGTGCCTGGAATTTCTTTTCTTTTAACAGATCTCGCTTTTCACGTTGGTTTTTCAATGAAGCATGCTCTGGGTTGGTCACGTAATTTTCCCGTCTATTCATTCGCCTCAGCCCTTCAGGCACTAAATTGAATTGTTTGTCATTCATTAAACCCGATACACCTATATCTGACTGTTTTCCTTCCATATCAGGATATACCCCTTTGAAATAATCATCGGCAAGTCCTGGTGTATATTTCTCAGGTTCAGGATATGTGGTTATCACACCTTCAAAATTGCGCAGCACCGTTTTTGTTGGAGATTGTGAAAGGATATAATTCGGCTGCAGTGTGATCTTCCCTCCCCCTCCTGGAGCATCGACGACGAAGGTAGGTACAGCATACCCTGATGTATGGCCTCGGAGCCCCTCGATGATTTCAATCCCTTTTGAAATGGGCGCCCTGAAATGGCCGATGCCCTCCGAGAGATCGCACTGATATATATAGTAAGGGCGGACACGGATCTTAACAAGATCATGCATCAGCTTTTTCATGATTGCGACACTGTCATTTATCCCCGCTAAAATAACTGCCTGGTTGCCCACAGGTACACCTGCATCGGTAAGCATCTCACATGCTTTCTTTGACTCTTCGGTAATTTCTATCGAGGTATTGAAATGAGTATTCAGCCAAACCGGATGATATTTTTTTAAAATGGCACATAAATTTTCAGTGATTCTTTGAGGAAAAACAACCGGAGCCCGCGTACCTATCCTGATTATTTCAACATGGGGAATTTCCCTTAAGTTTTTGAGGATATATTCAAGGATCGTGTCATTGATCAATAATCCGTCCCCGCCGGAAATAAGGACATCCCGAACTGCCGGCGTGTCACGTATATAACCGATTGCAGCGTCCAATTGTTTTTTGGGCACGCCCATGCCAATTTGGCCTGAAAAGCGTCTTCGCGTACAATAACGGCAATACATGGAGCATTGATTCGTCACCAAAAAAAGAACGCGATCCGGATATCTATGGGTCAGTCCCGGTACTGGGGAGTCCTCATCCTCATGAAGGGGGTCTTCCATGTCATATTTGGTTTTATGCATTTCTTCCGAGATTGGGACCGATTGCATTCTGATTGGACACCTTGGGTCATCTTTATTCATTAACGAAGCATAGTATGGGGTGATATTCAATGGAATGGTTTTTGTGGAGATCCTCACACCTTCCTCTTCATCCGGAGTCAGGTTTATCACTTTTTTCAAATCATCAACAGTCCGGATCGTATTCGTAAGCTGCCACAGCCAGTTGTTCCATTGTTCTTCGGTTACATCTTTCCAAAGCTCTATATCTTTCCAATTTCGATCTGGCTTATATAAGTCAAATAACATGGTAATACCTCCTGAGTTATGATAGTAGTATTAAATGCAAGAAGGGTGCCAAAATGACCCAAAAATTCAAATGCCCATAAAAAAAACCGGACTGCTGGGTGCATCCGGTTTTTTCCATTCAAATATGCTTTTTTATTTTATATTGCAAGGTCTGTCTTGGAATTTGCAATAGTTTCGATGCCTGGAAAACGTTACCGTTCGTTTGAAGCAGCGCCTCGGTAATCAATTTTGTTTCCATCTCAATCATGGCCTCACGAAGCGGAAGGATTTTTTCTGATGGGGTGGGCTTTTTTAAAAATTGGGGCAAATCTTCAAGATTCAAAACATCATTCTCCGTATGGTTCATCATGAACTCTATCGTATGTTTAAGCTCCCTTACGTTTCCAGGCCAATGATATTTACGAAAAAAAGCCTCAGTCTTCTCATCCATGCCTTTTATCGACAGTCCTAATTTACTGTTAAATATGGATATGAAATGTTGAGAAAGAAGCTCTATATCATCAATCCGCTCCCTTAACGGAGGCAACTCGTAGCTCAATACGTTCAATCGGTAAAACAAATCCGGCCTTAGCCTGTTTTCCGATACCTCCTTTTTCGGATCCATATTCATCGCAGCCATGATCCTGACATCCACCTGTACACTCTTTGTGCCGCCTATCCTCCTGATGAACCCATCTTCTAGTACACGCAGAAGCTTTGCCTGCAAGTCAATCGGCATCGATTGCAATTCATCCAAAAACAAAGTTCCGCCGTTGGCTAATTCAAACAATCCCTGACGTTCAATAGCACCAGTGTAGCTTCCTTTTGCCGTACCGAATAGAAGCGACTCCAATAAACTTTCTGGTAGGGCAGCACAATTTTGCGCGATGAAAGGTTCTTTACTGCGGCTCGAATCTTGGTGGATGCTTTGAACAAAAAGCTCTTTTCCTACACCGCTTTCCCCATAAACCAATACCGATGAGGAGGAGCGGGCAGCCTTTTTACCTTGTGATATCAAACCTTTAAACCCATTATCTTTTGTCAGGATTTCCGTAAAAGAATACAATCCGCCGTTTGCAGGCGTTTTCCTTTCAGGACTTTTGATCGTCTTGAGCGAGCTTTCCAGATCAGCTAACCTTTCAGATAATTGCTTCAAGCTTGAATAATCCTTGGCAATTTCTATTGCACCTATCATAAACCCATCAACATATATGGGGAGCGTCGTATTTAGCGTCTCTATGATTCGTCCATGTGCATTTACATACGATTGACTATAGTTGTAGATTGGTTTTTCAGATTTAATGACCCGGAGTAAGGTCGATGATTTGTGATTCAAAGAAGGAAAGGCTTCAAGCAACGGTTTCCCAATGACCTCACTTCTTTTCATCCCATCATGATTGGCTGCCACTCCGTTATAAAAGATGGTCATTCCTTTTGGATCTATCACATGAATGCCTTCATCAATGGTTTCTAATATTGCTTCCAACACTTCACTTGTATTAAAAAATTCACTTGGCAAAATATCCCCCCTAAAAGCCCTTCTTGCTAAATGTATATGAGGAAATGCCAAAAACTTGTCATCAACCGCCTAAAAATGAGCATTCAAGTTAAATTTTTCACCCAAAGGTTCATATCTTCCAGTTTATCGAAGATATAACAATTATTAGCCAAACGCCCGCGGTACGAGTAACCATGCTGATGCAATGCAGCATTCATGCCGAATGATAGCGACCTGGCAATCGAATAGATACAATAAATGCCATGTGAAATAAGATAGTCTTCAAGCGCGGAAATCAAGTGTTTCATCAAGCCGTACTGCCGATGTTCCGGCAATGTCGCACAATCGGTGATTTCTGCATTATGGTAAAAGGAATTAATTTCTGCGGAAGCAGCACTGACGATCCTCCCTTCATGGACAAAAACATAAAAAACCGTTCCCATTTCCATGCACTTTTCTACGTATACTGGATCATTCATCGGTGTGGGATAGACTTCGAAAACCTTACCATACAATTGGGCCAGCTGAAGTGCATCGGTAACTTCTGCTTTACGGCCTTGATAGGCTGGCGGCGGATCATCCAGACCGGATTTTGTCGATAGACTCTGAACACCGGTAAGGATTTGATCTTCCTTCTCCCATTCTGCACTGTTGCGCCTTTCATTCCGGTTATATTTAACAAGGAAGAAACAATCGCTTCCCAAGAAGAATTTATCGATGCTACCTTCATATAGAAAGCCTTGAGCAAGCAATGCCATAACGTTTTCCCTGCGTGATTTGAAGATGATTTTTTCTGCTGATACGCCTTTAGCCACCTTCAAAGATTCCTCCAAACAATCTTGAAAATGACCTAGATAATCATCAACCCTGATTCGCTTATTAAAATGGTCGATCGTAATATGTATGGTGCACCTTGGCTTTTGAATTCTTTTTTCAATGATTTTAGCCTCCATTTGTCCGCTCCTTTCACAGCTTCGAAAATTGTTGCGAAAGGTCTGACCCTTCCTGGAATCAGACCTTGGGAAAAATGATTATTCCTGTTCCACCCCACACCATTCAATAATGGTCAATGCGATGATTTCCGCTACCTCCATCATTTTATCCACCTCTATATATTCGTTCGAATCATGGGCCATCTTTGTTTCCCCTGGTCCAAACACGACTACTGGGGTAGTGCCAACAGATGAAAGATACCCTCCATCCGTCGCCCAAGGGGATGCTTCGACAAGCGGTTCTTCCCCTACCACTTTTTCATAGTATGTGCCAATTGTCTTCATAAGCGGGTGATTTATTTCGAGATTGCCAGGCAGCCATCTGGCCCCAAACCATTCTAATTCAATAGGTTTTTCTTTGAACCATGCATCAGTCCGGTTTAAAGCATCTATCCGCTCCTTCAGCGACTTTTGTGCCGCTTCCATGGTTTCTGTCGGGGCGATGCCGAATCTACCTTCTAGAACGGCTGTATCCGGCACGGAGGAAGGCCAGTTCCCGCTTTGAATGCTACCAATGTTGATTGGAATCGGGATAGGGACATTTTTATAGAGTGAATGACGGAGTGACTCATTTCGTTCTTGTTCAAGCAACTTGATTTCATTCATTACTCCAACCGCTTTATCTATTGCACTGACTCCTTCATACCTTGTGCCTCCATGTGCAGACTTGCCTTTTATTCTCAGTCGAAACCACATCGAACCTTGTTGTAAAGGGAATAGTTTCATATTTGTAGGCTCCGGAATGATTGCGCCATCAGCATTGTACCCCCGTATGACTGCCGCAAGTGTGCCGGCACCACCGCTTTCTTCTTCAATTACACTCTGGAATATCACATCTCCCTTCAATTGGATTCCAGATTCGACGATCGCTTCGATTGCGAGCAATAAAGATACATTGCCGCCTTTCATATCCGTCGTTCCCCGCCCGAAAACTTTCCCGCCTATCAACTTGCCGCTATATGGTTCATCGTGCCATGCTGCATGATCTCCTTCAGGAACTACATCAATATGCCCGTTTAAAATAAGGGATTTCCCATTTCCTGTTCCTCTTTTAATAGCCACAAGGTTCGGATTTCCTTTAAAGTCCCTGCGGTCGCAATAAAAATGGGGATGTTTTCTTAAGTGTTCATCCCCGATTTCCCAAAGATCAATTTCTAGTCCAAGTTGTCTGCACTTCTCGACCACTATTGCTTGTGCACTTCCTTCTTGCCCCCTTTTGCTCGGTTCCTGAACCAGTTTTTGCAAAAGCTGAACCCCATTCATCCGATGTTCCTTTAACCATGTTCTTATTTTTTCCTCATACATATCCATTCTCCTCTCTCATTCTTTTAAAATATGGATGTATTCAGAGACGGTAAACGAGGCTTCGGTCCGATTCCTGATTTCCTGAATGCTGGACGTATCAAATACATCAGTTAATAGAAGGCCCTTCGAAGTTACGGAAAACACGCCTAATTCGGTGATGATCATATGTACGCATTTCTTGGCAGTTAACGGCAACGTACATTTTTTGACTAATTTAGACATACCCGCTTTATCGTTATGTTCCATCAAGACAATGACCTTTTTTGCCTTCGCAGCCAGTTCCATTGCACCGCCCATGCCTGGCACCCGCTTTCCCGGGACAATCCAATTAGCGAGGTCCCCCGCTTGACTTACTTGAAGGGCTCCTAGAATCGTGATATCCACCCTGCCTCGCCGTATCATCCCAAATGCAACAGTACTGTCGCAGTAAGAAGCACCGGCTCTAATGGTGATCGGCAATCCCCCGGCATTGCAAAGATGCGGATCTTCCTTCCCCATTTCAGGAGTACTGCCAATTCCCACAAGGCCATTTTCTGCATGAAACATAACTTTATGATCATTCAAAAGATGATTCGGTACAAGTGATGGAATGCCAATTCCCAAATTGACAAGCATCCCATCGCTTATTTCTGCTGCTGCCCGTTTCGCTATTCTGTTTCTATCTCCGGTTGCCAAACCCATTTCCAATCGACTCCTTTTGATGGAATGATATAATCCACAAAGGCACCGGGTACAATGATGTCCTCTGGATCCAAAGTGCCAAGCGGAACGATTTGCATGGCTTCGACTATAGTGATTTGACCGGCCGCAGCAACGATTGGATTCGTGTTCCTGGCACTTTTATCAAATATAAGATTTCCATAAGCATCTGCCATTTCTGCGTAAACAATGGCGATATCCGCAGTTAATGCCGGTTCCACCAGATAATTTTTCTTACCTATCTTTACGGTTTGCTTGCCGTCCCGGACTATATCGGCGTCAATTCCAATATCAGTCAATATCCCGCCGAGTCCCATCCCTCCGGCCCGGATGCGTTCGACAAGTGTCCCTTGCGGAGAGAACTCCACTTCGAGTTCTCCATTGTTCATTAATAGTCCTGCATTTGGATTCGAACCGATATGGGAAACGATGATTTTTTTCGCACGGCGTTGGGTGACCAGTTTTCCGATTCCGATATCGGGGAAACCTGTATCGTTCCCAATCAAGGTTAAATCCTTAATACCTGATTCCAAAATCAGGTTAATCAATCCCGGAGGTGTCCCTATGCCGCCGAACCCCCCAAACAGGATGGACTGTTTATCTTTAAAGTGATGGCGGACATCCTCCAAACGACAAATCTTCTGGAATGGATTTTCCACCACTATGACTCACTTCCTTGTTGTAATGGCCGTTTACCTATCGATTCATTAAATTGCCTAAAAGTTATATCGACCCTCATTAACAGTTCAGCGCACTCCTCTTCCGATATCGTTAACGGCGGGGAGATGATGATCGCTGATCCTGTTACACCGTCAAGGCCTGCAGCTGCGGGATAAAGAAGTATTCCATTCCTCATTCCCAATTCAATGATTTCATTAGTCACGTCTGCCTCTTTCGGATATGGGGCCTTCGTTGCTTTATCCTGGACAAATTCGATGCCAATCAATAAACCTCTCCCGCGTATATCACCGATAAAGGAATACTTCCCTGCCAACTTTTTCAGGCCCCTAATCAGGTAATTCCCTCTGTCGGCTGATTTTTCGACAAGTTCATTTCTTTCGACATATTCTAAAACGGCCAAAGACACCGCACACGATAACGGATTTGCACTTAGAGTATGGCCTCCTATAATTAACTTCGACCCTTTCATTATGGGCTCCATCACGTTTTTGGTCATTACTGCGGCCGCAATCGGTGTATACCCTCCGCTCATACCTTTACCAAATGTTACGATATCAGGCTCCACATTCCAATATTCAGAAGCAAGCATCTTACCGGTGCGTCCAAATCCGGTCATTACTTCATCCGCAATGAATAAAATATCATTCTCTTCGCAGATTTTCTTTAGTTTTCGAAAATAACCATCAGGAGGAACAATGGCCCCTCCGGCTGCGCCGATAACAGGTTCTGCAATGAAAGCCGCTATATTTTCACTGCCAATACGCCGGATTGATGCTTCCAATTCCGAAGCACAGGACATTCCACACGTATGTGGATCAAGTTGAAGTGGACATCGGTAACAATATGGAGGAGATACAGAAGGATATGATTCAAGCATAGGAGCAAATCTTTCCCGGCGAATCGGATGTCCAGACATTGAAAGAGCTCCCATCGTGATGCCATGGTAGCTCATCCATCTCGATATGATTTTTTGTTTTTTGGGCTTCCCTTTTTCCTGCCAATGCTGGATGGCAATTTTCAATGCCGTTTCAGTCGCTTCGGAGCCGCTGTTTACAAAAAAACTGTATGTCAGTTCCCCTTTGGTCAATTCCGCAATTTTTCCGGCAAGTTTCTCTGCAGCATCGCTGGTAAATTGGGAACGATACACAAATGAAACCTGTTTGGCCTGTTTTATCATCGCTTCAATGATTTCCTGGACTCCATGGCCAATATTGGCTGTAACTGCACCGGAAGAAGCATCAAGGTACTCCTTTCCATCTTTGTCGTATAAAAACACTCCCTGACCATGACTGATAGTCGGGTAGGCTCCTCCCAGGACCGGTTTGATCAATGAAGACTGCTCCATAAGCCCACACACTCCTTCTTTTTAAAAACAAATGCAATATAGTAAAGTGTATGTCCAGATGAAAGCAATCTTGCTAAAGAAATTGGCCTAAGCATGTTAACGGATAAATTTCTTGCTTTCATGGATGATCGTCCAAAAATGGCGACAAAAAAAGTGTATCCGCGAGAGATACACTTTTTTCTTACAATGCGCTATTTAGTTTTTCTTCACGAATTGACTCCAAAAAACTTTCATCCTTTAAAACAGCCAGCACATTTTTATAAAAAGCAGTTTTATCGATAACTGAAGTATGCACATATTCATACTCTTTTAAAGACGGATGACGCAAAACATTTTTCATGCAGGAATGACAAACTTTTTTAGTTCCTAACTTATAATAGTTCAAGTTACTTGCATCCCCATTAGAAGTATCTTCGTTACAAACGAAACATGTATGGCTCACACGGCCTTTTTTATTATACTCGGCCAAAGCCCCCTCTAAACGAATGGATGCTGGAATTGTTAATAACACATAATCACCTTTTCTATTTTAAATCTCTTAGTATTATATCAGAAAAATATAGAATTTGAACTATTAGACTCATATTCCCTAATAATGCTTGTAAAATAGGACTATTTCCAGGGCTGACAAGAGGAAAGATTCCTAATATACACCCTAATGCAAAATATTTTCATGCATATCCCGAACAGATTAAAACACCGTCCACTTTTGAACGGCGTCTTCACACTGTGTCATGGATGGATTTGGATCGTCGCTTTTCCGTTCTTCACCTTCATTACTGCCCCTGAACCAACCGGCACCGTTACAAATGGATGAACATGACCAAAGTTGGCATTAGCGATCACAGGTATGCCATTTATCTCCTTTTTGGCGGCGATGATTTCCTGCAACGCATATTCCGTCATTCCTGAATCCTTTTGGAAACGGCCGATGACGATTCCTTTAATCCCACTTGCACCTGGCTGATGGAGCAAGGATTGTAAATCCCGGTCAAAACTGAATGGGTGGCTTTCTTCGTCATCTTCTATGAAAAGAATACTGTCCTTTAAAGATGGCATGTATTCAGTACCTTGTAATAGATTGAGTGTACAAAGATTTCCCCCAATGATTGTCCCAGCAGCTTCACCTTCTTGAATGACCATGTATCCAGCATTCGGGTGGAAGGTGCGCTCATCCTGTTCTAAATGCCATGAATCATCACTCCACGTTTCACTTGGATCAAGATAAAATCCTTCACTTTCAATTACAGCCTTTTTAAAATATTCCATCGTATATTCCAGACCAGCCTTCATCCCGAACGTCGAGAAATGTGGACCTGAATATGTAGTTAAGCCTGTTTTATTATATATGGCCAATAAAATTGCGGTTATATCACTATACCCCATCAACACTTTTGGATTTTCCTTAATCAAATCATAGTCGATATACCGTAACAATTGGTTAGCATTATATCCCCCGATGGCTGTAAAAATCCCCTTCACATTCGGATCCCTGAACGCATCATGCAAATCCTCGATCCGGTCTTCGATCGAATTCGAGAAAAAGTCATCATGGAACAAAACCGTTTCACCATATGTCACTTTAAAACCAAGTTCAGTCAATCTTTCTTCTGCCAATCTGCGTTGTTCTCCTTTGACAATCGCCAAGCTTCTTGAAGGAGCGATTACGCGTATTTCATCCCCTGCTTTTAAACGGGAAGGCTTCATATCTTTATCCCCCTAAATTAATTACATTCTGTCGTTATTTTAGCAGAAATGGTGAACAAAGAAAAACCAAGACCCTTAATGGCATTCACACAACTCATTTTACTTCCTGATTAACCTGATTTCCCTCCTTAATGAGATTCTCTCGTCATTCCGACGTGCCATAATCAGGATTGAAGAAAGAAATGGTTATGCATCTCCTGCCTCATTTGGATTACATGTTTTTTCAGTCAGAGACCTTGAATCTAAAAGACCCACCGTACCCCACCAATTTCCTTACATAAAGAAAAGACCAGCTATCAACTGGTCTTTGGGTTATTGCCTTAGCAGCAGAATGAAGCGCCGATGATGATCAATAGAATGAACAAGACAACGATTAATGCGAAGCCTGATCCAAATCCGCAGCAACCGCCGCCGCCATATCCGTATCCACCGCCGCCGTATCCACCTCCACCATAACCGTACCCTGGTCCTGCAACATTTCCACCATATCCGTACATAAAGTTTCACTCCTTTTAGAATTCTGATTTCTCTTTACACCTTACCATATGTCAATACGCCCGCCTCGGTCTGTGCATTTGCCTATTTTTCTGGATTTTTAAAAAAACTTCAATCAGCACCATCTTCACCGCTAATCATTCAATGTCTGAAATACCACGATTAACCATGAAAAATGTCAAAAAAACGTTTTATATTTATTGTGTTACTTCAAAATTGGGATATAATAAGGAAAAAACAATTCTTAGCCTTTTTAAGCTATCACCATACCTACATGGATACATAAAAGGCAATACGGGGGAACATAATTGAAAACGAACGCAAAACCCTTCATCCCTTTCGCTGCAATTGCCACGATCCTTCTAATCAGCTATATCCTTCAAAAAGTCCCAAAAACATATGGATCAGATGATTCGATAAATGTTTATCAAAAATTCCAATCAGGCCAGCCCATTCAGTATCTTGTCATTGGTGACAGTATCGGAAGAGGGTCCGGAGCTGAAAATCCTAATCTAACCTGGTTCAAACAGTTGGAAAATAAGATGAATGATGTCAATGATATACCTTTACACGGTGACTATGTAGTCCAAAGCGGATCCACTGCTTTTGAAGGGCTATTCAAGCTCTCGCAAAGAAGGGAGCATGATCATAAAGATCTGATTTTCTTCGTTTTTGGTGAAAATGACCGCAAATATATGAATGTCGATGATTTTACCATGACATATGAAGCGTTAATGAGGAAGGCAAAACGCCTCCACCCTAATGCTGAATTATTCACAATAACAGAGAGTTCCTTGAAATATGAGGAATTTGCTTCAGCCATCGGACTTTTATCCAAACACTACGGTGCAACGAATGTGGATATGCGACCAGTATTCAAAAATTCAGGATATACGGAAAAACAGCTTACCAGAGATTTGATTCATCCAAATGGGCTTGGTTATAAATTATATGCTGATGCAATTTATGAACGGTTCCTTGATAACATCAAACGAGAAAAGGCTGTAGCAGGCCTTCCATCTAAGCTGCATGCCCGTTCTGAATTTGAATTATCGGAAATTGACCACTATGGAAAAATGAGCGGGTTCCGTCCAAGGGGCGGCTATTTCACTAGCAGTGAAAAGGGCAGTGTGATTGAATATACCTTCAAAGGGAGTATGCTTGGTGTGAAACTGCTTAGAAGTCCTGATGGCGGGGAAGTGAATGTATGGATCGATGGAAATGAAATCACCACTTTGAATACGTGGTGGCCATTTGCTCGTGAAAGATATTTATTTGTCACGAATGGGCTTCATCCCGGTTCACATACTGTCCGGTTTGAGGTGACTGGCAGGACTAAGGCAATGGAACTTACCACCATTCCATTTGTCCGGATCGCATCAATCATCACGGATTGAATCCCACCCAATATTAAAATAACCCCCTATCCATTTCTGATAGGGGGTTTTCCAATCAATCAAAAAGCTTTTTGTATTCTCCGTATCCTTCTCTTTCAAGGTCTTGGAGCGGGATGAACCTTAATGAAGCAGAATTGATGCAATAACGTAAACCCGACGGTCCCGGTCCATCATTGAAAACATGACCCAGATGGGAATCGGCCGTTTTTGAGCGAACTTCGATCCTTCTCATGCCATAACTCGTATCGAGGTTTTCCACCACTTCCTCTTCTTTAAGCGGTTTAGTGAAGCTTGGCCAACCGCAGCCTGAATCGAACTTTTCCTTTGAAGTGAAAAGAGGATTACCTGAAACGATATCCACATATAATCCTTCCTCCTTCATATTCCAATATTCATTGTTAAAGGCGGGTTCCGTTCCAGAATTTTGTGTAACTTCATATTGAATCGGAGTGAGTTTCTTTTTTAATTCTTCTTTACTTTTCATTTTTTTCCCCCCAGTGATGTTGTATGAATGCTTTCCGTCCTGAGCCGATCGAATATCTTTCATAATGCTCAGGTTGCTTTTTATAATAATGCTGGTGATATGTCTCAGCTGGATAGAATGTTTTGGCTGATATTATCGGAGTTACGATCGGTCCAGAAAATTTCCCGCTCTCCTGCAGCTTGGCTTTGGATGCTTCTGCAATTTCACGTTGGTTTTCGTCATGATAAAAAATCGCCGTTTGATAGGAACTTCCCCGGTCATAAAATTGCCCGCCAGCATCTGTCGGGTCAATTTGCTGCCAAAACAACTCGATAATCTTCTCATATGGATATACGCTTGGATCAAAGGTGATCTGAACGGCTTCATAATGTCCCGTGGTTTCAGAACAAACTTCTTTGTATGTGGGATTTTTCGTAGTCCCGCCTGTATAGCCAGAGATAACGGATTCGATGCCAGGCTGTTCATCGAACGGCTTCACCATGCACCAGAAACATCCACCTGCGAATGTTGCTTTCTCTAATTGCTTTGTCAAATGAAAATCCTCCTTTTTTTACAAACCATCCATTGAATGCATTTTAACGCTTTTATTTTACCCTGTAAAATAATATGCCGATCGAACCTTTTTACGAAAATGGTCCATTCCCTTTTAAAAAGGAGACACATGCCCATGCATAATTACATATGTTAAAAACATAATGGAAAAATGAGAGGTGTTGGAAATGAGCGATAAACAATCATATTCACAAAAATCGGTAACATATGGTTTACTATCGTCCTATAATAAAAACAGCGATCCGCAATTCCAAGATTATTATTACCATAAGCATTTGAAAAATCTCGAAAAAGCAACACAACAATTGGGATTTGAACAACTGGATATCACACTGCCGGCACAAGTTCGCTTTTTACATGCTGTCCCGACAGCTTCCTCATTTGATGTTTATGCAAATGAAATGCTTATCCTCAAAAGTTTCTCATATAAAGAGAACAATGGTTATTTACCACTGCCTCCTGGCAAGCATCAATTGGATATATACCGCAGCGGCCAAAGCACCTTACCTCTTTTAAGCCGTAAATTGGCCCTCGAAAGCGGGAGCTCCTATACCATTGCTCTAGCGCCTCCACAGGCTAATGAATTGTTGAAAATGTTACCTTTCGAGGATAATCCATTTGTTCCTCCGAATGAAGCGAAGGTTCGATTCATCCAGCTTTCACATGATTTACTCTCGGTGGATATTGCCGTCAAAGATGGAGATGTCGTTTTTGATCAACTCCATTTCAGGAAAGCAAGCGAATATCTTAATATTCATCCAATGATAATAGACTTCGAAGTGAGGATATCGGGAACAAAAGAGATCGCACTCCCTTTGCCAAACAAGGCTTTCCAAGATAATACACCCTCCTCCATTTATATAATCGGATCGGGTCGGGAATCATCTTCACTAGAATCCCTAATGCTCTCTCCATAAATGGATAAAAAAACAAGGTGCATCGAAATACTTAGATAACAAAACATAGGATAGTTAGTTTATAAGGGCTAATCATCCTTTTTTCATATTCCATATGGAAGGCTCTTTTCGTAAAGATTGTTTTTTTAAAACGAAACGATTTAAGGTTGATTGTAGCGCAAGTGCGAGACTCCTGCGGGAGCAGCGGGACAAGTGAGACCCCACAGGCGTTTACGCCAAGGAGGCTCATCACCGCCCGCCCCGCGGAAAGCGAGCATCTGGAGGGGAAATCAACCACACCGCTTTACTTGGTAAATAGCAACAAAGTATGCGAAAACAGCCATAAGGAAATAGTAAGGTAACTCACCTTTGCCCACAACCAATATTTGACATTTCAATCGAATCTCTAAGTCCCCTGTATTTAATGGACTTGATGATTCATAAGAACAGATATTCGTTCCTTCTAGTAGAGGGCTGTTATTTAATTTTACTAATAAGTGTTTTATACTGTAAATCGCCATATCCTATTGTTGGGAAGTGGATAAATAACTTGTTAATCAATTGTGGTTCTGGCAGGCCTTTATTTTTAGATATATAATTTGTAACTGGATTATCTTCATTTAACATTTCTAAATATATGTCTATTGCCTGATACATTACTGGCAATACTTCAATTGATGTTTTTGTATGATTTAATAATACATCTTCATATACCGTTAAATAGTTGCCTAATCTAAGTTCAGTTTGCCTTACTTTAAATTCATCCTCTCTAAAACTGTTCAAGAACACTCTACCGCTATAATCGGCCTGTTCAAGGTAAGCAAGGATTGTAAGAAGATTCATTTGGCAAAACATATCTTCACCAAACCACAAAACGATGCATACATAATCTTTGTTAAATAGATTATTTAATGGATTAATTACCTTGTCGATATAATTTTCAACTAATTCATGGTGTCCTATCGCTCTTGTTTTTATGAATTCCTCATTAAAAATGTTCTTAGTAGTTGTATTTACACACATAGCTTCGTTAAATGGGGCATAGTCTGTATTCCTCATTAGTTTTTTATCTTTAAACTCATCATACATAGCTTGGCCATTCAATATATTGAGTACATATTCGTCAAACAACTCTCTTTGTTGGCCGTGTATTTGATCAACCTCGATTTTTCTCGAAAAATCCATTCTGCACCACCCTTTATTTTTATGAATAGTGAGCTTATTGAATGATTGAACAGGCATCCTGTTAAGTTGAAATTATCTAGGACTAATGCCAAAAACAGTTTTAAACCCTCTACTTTATGCTTCTTGCGAAGAATAATCATAATCAAAAGCAGTATCAATTATTCTCTTACCAATTATAAATCATTTGTGTAAAGCCTTCTAAGGAGCACATAGCGCCTAATACTTATACCTGTCATTTGGTGGAATTTAAACGAGCAATAATAAGGCGAGTATCCCAGATCATCGGCAAGTTCATCTAAGGAAAATTTATATTTTATATGGTTTTCAATCCAATCAATCATAATTTGTATATTCATATAATTCACCTCTAACTGTAATTATAAGTGGGACCCATTTCATTTATTTGATATTTCTTGTGATTAAAATAAACTTTAAAAGTCTTCTCTTATCTCTTACTTTATCTCAGAAATTGATAAGTCATCTAAATAATCAAGGTTTAAGGTTTTTTCAACCAAAGGGGGCGTAAAAAAAGAACCACACATTTTAGGCATATCTAAAATGCGTGGTCCTTTTATCATCAAATACTTAACACATCTAACCTGGTCTTTCTTACATTTAGTCGCTATCACTGTAAAGATGATGGGATGGTCAATAAAAATGAAATGTCATCATTTTTAAGGTCGAATTCTTTCGCCTTCACCCTAATATCACTTTTCAGTTCCATATCCTGTAATGACACATAAATACTTTCGTCATTGGGACTGATGCTAACCCAATCCGGCATGTTATAACGCTCATTTATTAAATTCATTACATATGAAACAGGAAGGTTCATTTTTCCGACTGCAATTGATTTTTGCTTTAAGATCAAATCCCCATTTTTTTGGGCAATTGGTTCAAAAGTCAATTTCATTTCCACTTCACGGTTGAAAAATGGCATCGTTCCATATAACTCGACTTCATCCGTCAAATACACTTCATAGTGAATGGATCCCGTCAGCCCCTCTTTATCCAAATACTGGTTGATTAATCTTGTCAAATCTTCCCGATTCGTGTGAACTTGAAATTGGATATCTTCTTCATGGCTTACTTTCGGTATCAGCTGTTTATCTTTAGTCGGCAAATTAACTAAAATCGTTACAAACAGGATGACCAGGATGTTTAAGGCTAATAGGGAAATAAACAAAGTCTTCCATTTGACATTTGTCATTCTTGGTCATCATCTCCTTTGGCACTCGCTTCCAATGTGTCCTTTCCGATAGTGGTAATATCCATATCATTATAGATTCTTGTCGCGATTAATTCATAGCCGCGGTCATTTGGGTGAAAATAATCCTCGGCATACAGCAAATCTTCTTCGGAATTCTCGAAAATGTCTGCTATATCAATAAAATAAGCTGAATCATATTCTTCGATAATCTCTTTCCCGCTTTCATTCCAATCATTCATGATCATATCAAGTTCATAAAAATCTGCGAACCATTTGGAAAATGGATTATAGACGCCCACAAGATAAATTTGCGCATGATCATTTTCGGAACGAACCTTATCAAGTATCTGCCTTAATCTTTTTTCATACCCTATTTTTGCCGAATCAAACTGATTCAGCTCCAAGTCCGAGAAATTCTGCTTAAAGACCTTCATGATATCATTTCCACCGATTGTGACGACAACCGAATCAGCTTGCTTTATGTCTTCTTTAATCCTAGCTTTATCCAGTCTTTTCAATAGTTGGTCGGTCCTATTTCCACGTATGCCATGATTAATCATCTCAACGGAAGTAATCGATGGTTCTTTTTCCAGCTTATTTTGTAAATAAGGCAGATACCCGCCATTATCTTTACTATCGCCGACACCTTGAGTCAAGGAATCGCCAATCGATACGATTTTCACAGGGTCCGGAAAAAAGCTGGCAGGAATGGTTTCCTTTTTACTCAGCTCAACTATGCTTTTCTGCTGAACAGATGGCTGATGTGACGCTGTTTCACTTTGGCCGCAGCCCGAGATCCAAACTAGGCATATGAAAAGACAGGTGATTCTGTACCTCATGACCCTCACCTTCCTACCCATATATTATATCATGCAGAAAACGAATGATTGCAAACAATATATACCTTCTTTTTCATTGTACTTTTAGCTTGAGCCTTCCTTACTATACCATATGAAAAATGCAGTGAATTAAAGCTAGTCCTTTAAAAATTAGCATGTACTGAGCATGCAAAATCATTCTTCACATCCGCTGTTTCTTCAAAAACAAATCCCCATATTTTCACCATCGCTTAAGCCCTAATGAGGTCATTGTAAAATGATGGATGAAAAACAGAAAGAACAGGTCATTTAACCTGTTCAATAATTCTGTAAAATTTTAATATGCTTAATGATTTCATCAAAGGGAATATCTTGGAGACCCGTATAATCCATGATGATCTTTCCTTCTTGATCAATTAGAAAAAAGCTGGTCCCATGAATCACCTGATCTTCTGCTTCAGGTTTTTTGACGATCGTTTTAAAGTTATCCAATGCAAATTGCTCGATTTCTTCCTGACCATAACCGGTCAGAAAGTGCCAATTTCCGTAATCCACATTAAATTGGTCGCCATACCTTTTTAAAACATCAGGTTTGTCAATTTCCGGGTCCACGGAAAATGATACGAACTCAACATCCGTAATACCTTCATCCTTCAATTGCTGCTGCAGCTTCGTCATATTAGAAGTCATGGGGAGGCAGACAGTCTCGCAGTTTGTGAATATAAAATCCGCTACCCAAACCTTTCCTTTTAGATCGCTTTTTGAGAAAGGTTTACCCTCCTGATCAATGTAACTGAAATCTTCAAGGTCCCAATTTTTAGCATCAGGTACACCATTCGAACCGCATGCTGCCAACAGCAAAAGAATTGATGCTACCATAGCTGCCATAAGCAAATGCAGCTTTCTCATCCCTACCCCGTCCTTTATGTATAAAATATTCTGTTACTTCATTTATTCTAACAGACCAATCTTAATGAGAACAGCAACTATTTCTACGAATTAAAGACAATTGTAAAGTGACAAAACCTCCGCCATACGCAGTTTCATATGTTTCATCCATATTAGTCCCAATAATACATGATTGCCATGGCGCCTTCACCTGTATGAGTACTGACGACGGCCGTTGTTGCTTCTATCTTTATATCTTGATATCCTGTTAAGTCTGCAATGGCCTGTCGAACCTTATCCGCTATTTCAAGTCCATTCGCATGTACAAAACCAATGCCACTAATTTTTTTTCCTTGTGTGTCTTCTTTGAATTTCTTGATGATGAACTTCACGACCTGTGACTGGCTCCTGGCTTTGGATACAGGATTCAGTACACCATCATCCAGAAGTGCAATCGGCTTTATGTGCAGCAATGAACCGATAAAAGCAGAAACTTTGCCAATCCTTCCACCCTTAACGAGGTTATCAAGAGTTTCTATGACAATGATTAAACTTGACTGCTTTTTAATATGTTCCAATCGTTCAATTATCTCGGCTACGGATTTCCCTTCCTTCGCCATCTTCGCTGCCTCTATCACCTGAAATGACATCGCTTTAGAAATGAATTTCGAGTCAAGAACGGTAACCTTCGCTTCAGACATGCTAGCTGCGCTTTCCGCTGAGCGAACTGTGCCGCTCATGCCACCTGTCATATGTATGGAAATAATCTCGCTGCCGTCTTTTCCGAGTTCATCATATACCTCCACAAATGTACCTACGGCTGGTTGTGAGCTTTTTGGCAGTTCTTTTGACTGGTTCATCCTTCTCAGGAATTCTTCTTGTTCAATTTCAACCTTATCCAAAAAGGTCTCCCCATCTATAAAGATGGATAATGGGACCATTGTTATACCATAAAAGTTCAGTTCCTCTGGTGTCATATCTACTGTCGAATCTGTTACTATCTTTACTTTATTCATCATTACACATCCCTAAATTAACATATCTATTGTATTATACCTATTCAAAGTACGCATTCAAACCAAAGGTCATCCTTTTCAAATGAAGTGATACTTTTCTATTGAAATGAATACACAAAAAAAGACCGTTCCATGAGCTAACCTGAACACATGCCGATTTATTCGATATTGCATGGCATTGTGTCATCTCTTTTAACGGAGAAGTTAGCTATGGAATAGTCCGCATTAAGCATTATTAAGTAAACTTCCAAAAAAAAGCTTGTTATAGACGGGCCATTTGAGTACGGATGCTAAATAATGCTTAAATGAGTAATTTTCTTTATGATCTTTATTGGCAAAAACCTTTTTAACAAACACTTCCAAACGCACGGTCAACATAAAAAAATTCGGATCACTAGGCAGTAAGACAGGTATTTCTGAAATTGTGACCTTATGTCCAAAACAATCTTTGAATTCCAAGCATTTGAACATCAAAATATCAATCCTCATTTTTAACCGATTGCTTACATTATACACAATAAAACCAAAAGTATAAATATTCAAATGTGTAAAAAAACAGAGAAATCAGATTGACTTTCATAAAAAAAGGCTGTTTTCGCATACTTTTTTGCTATTTACCAAGTAATGCGGTGTGGTTGATTTCCCCTCCAGATGCTCGCTTTCCCCGGGGCGGGCGGTGAGCCTCCTCGGCGTGAACGTCTGTGGGGTCTCACCTGTCCCGCTGCTCCCGCAGGAGTCTCGCACTTCCGCTCCAATCAACCTTACATCGTTTCGTTTTAAAAACAACAATCTTTTCGAAAGAGCCTAAAAAAAGGCCCATAAAGGCAAAATGCCATTATGGGCTTCCTCTTATAAACCTTCCTCGTAGGTGTCTTCCCGCAAGCTTTCGCGTTTCACCCTTCGTTTATAGACGAGTTTTGATAACGAAATACTGATTTCGTATAATAACAGCAAGGGAATCATCACCATAAAGTCTGACATAAAGTCAGGCGGCGTAATCGATATCGCTATGACAACCAGTACAAAGTATGCATACTTCCTTAACTTTTGAAGCACATAAGGATTTATTATGCCAAGGGAAGTCAAAAACATGGTAACGACAGGAAGCTCGAATAAAACAGCAAAAGGTATCGTCATATTAAATACGAACGAAAAGTACTTATCCGCTGTAAAACTGGTTATGAACATCCCATCGCCCAGTTCAATCAAAAATTGAAGAATGGTCGGGAAGATGACAAAATAACCGAAAGCCAGCCCTCCGATAAAAAGCAGGAAAAGTGCTGGAATATAAGCAAGGGTCGCCCTTACTTCATTTGGCATCAAAGCGGGTTTGATGAATAACCAGATTTGCAGAGCAATTACAGGTATGGTTGCCGCAATGGCTACAACACCTGAGAGCATAAAGTAAACCCAGATAATATCACTCGGTCCCAATACCATCAGGTCAAAATCAAGATCTTTCACGAACCAATTATAGATCTCCTCGACATAAATAAAACTGGCGATAAAAAAGATCAAAAAAGCAACAGCAGTAATGATGAGCCGTTTTCTCAATTCATCGAGATGATCGATGATATTTAATTCTTTATCTTCCAAAGTTGATCACGCCTTCATCTGAAAATCCGTATCTTTGTTCCAGCATAAAGGCGCAAGACGATTGCATCTTACGCCCAGCATTTAATCATTCATGATTTTTTTGTTGTATCTTCTTATCTTCTTCATAATCACCTTTTGTTAAATCACTCGTGGACTTTTTAAACTCACGAAGTGTTTGTCCAAAAGCACGTCCAATTTCCGGAAGTTTCTTCGGACCAAAGATAATTAAAGCCAATATTAAGATGAGAATTAGACCAGGTACTCCAATGTTCGACATGGATACATCCCCTTTGGTGTTGTAATTAGACCTACTCCGATTATAATACCATTTCCAACCAATTGAAAGGGAACTGGCAATTCGTCATAAAATGGTAACAATTATCGACAGTTTGCCCATATACGCCTGAGCCGGCAGAATAAAATGTAAAAACATAGGTTTTATTCTATCCTAATTTAACACTTAATCCATGATTAAATCAATAAGTGAAATAAATTACTGTCTTTATTGACCTCTACGAAAGAGAATCCTTTCTTGTTCATCCTCTGAATGAGCCCTTCATAATCATTTTTATCTTTCAGCTCTACACCAACCAGGGCCGGACCGCTTTCTTTATTATTTTTCTTCGTATATTCAAAACGGCTTATATCGTCATTCGGTCCTAACACTTCATCGAGGAATTCCCTTAAAGCTCCAGCACGTTGTGGAAAATTCACGATAAAATAATAAAGCAGCCCTTCATATAATAAGGATTTCTCCTTAATTTCCTGCATACGCCCAATGTCGTTATTCCCTCCGCTGACCATGCATACAACCGTTTTGCCTTTGATTTGTTCCTTGTATAAATCCAACGCAGCTACAGATATAGCCCCTGCCGGTTCAGCGACAATCGCATGCTGATTATATAAATCGAGAATCGTCGTACAGATTTGACCCGAAGGAACGACAACGATATCTTCCAGGTTTTCCTTACAAAGCTGATATGTCAACTGTCCCACACACTTGACCGCTGCCCCGTCAACAAATGTATCTATATTTTCAAGTTCAGAAACTTTTCCTTCCTTGAAAGAGTACTCCATCGAAGCAGCACCTTGCGGCTCAACACCAATGCATTTCGTATTTGGGGAAACCGATTTGAAATAGCTAGATACTCCGGCCATTAAACCGCCACCGCCCATAGCGGCAAATACATAGTCGATTCCATCTTCACAATCATTCAGGATTTCTACAGCCGTTGTCCCCTGCCCGGCGATTACCTTTTCATCGTCAAATGGATGGATAAAGGAACGCTCTTCTTTTTCACAGCATTCCATCGCCATGGCAAATGCATCATCGAAAGTATCCCCGACAAGGATGATTTCCACATTACCCCTGCCGAATAACTGCACTTGATCGACTTTTTGCCTTGGAGTTGTAGCAGGCATATAAATTTTCCCATGGATACCTAATTGGCTGCAGGAAAAAGCTACTCCTTGTGCATGGTTTCCTGCACTGGCACAAACGACTCCATTCTTCGTCTCTTCCTCAGTCAGGCTTTTCATTTTATAGTAAGCCCCTCTTAATTTAAAGGAACGTACGTGTTGTAGGTCCTCACGTTTTAAATAAACATTACAATCATATTTTTCAGAGAGCCTCTGATTTTTTTGTAAAGGAGTATGCAAAACGATTTCTTTCAGTTCTCTATAGGCAATTAGAATATCTTCCAATTGAATCCCCCTATTCTTAGATGCAGTCTGATTCATAACAATCCCTCATTTCCTTCCTTAATGAATTCAATCATTATAGCACTTTACTGTTATTAATGTAATTGATTTTTCTAAAAATTCTTTCTTTTGTTCATTCCATACCAAAAAAATCCGATTATGGTCATTTCCCCATAATCGGATTAACACTTTATTTTTTTTGTAGAATAATAAAATCATGTGCATAACGATTTTTTTCATCGATGCTGCCTGGGTTTGATGAGATCTTATCCCATTGATTTTCATCAAGCACGGGAAAGAAAGTATCACCTTCAAAGGTTTCATGAATTTCCGTTATATACAAGCGATCGGTAACAGGAAGGATTTCCTTGAAGATTTCGGCTCCGCCAATAACGAAAACTTCCTCATCACGGTTATCTGCAAACGTTTTGATTTGTGCAATATCATGTAAAACTACGCAGCCTTCCGCTTTAAAACCCTGATTGCGGGTAACGATGACATTTTCCCGACCAGGCAGGACCCTGCCGATCGATTCAAATGTTTTTCGGCCCATTACGATCGGATGGCCCATCGTCACTTTTTTAAAATACTGCAAATCTGCCGGTAAATGCCATGGCAGTTCATTGTTTTTACCTATCACACGATTTTGATCCATTGCCACTATCAACGATATCATATGCTAACCTCACCTTTTATATGGGGATGGGCTTCGTAATTTTCCAAAACGAAGTCCTCGAAGCTAAAATCAAAGATATTATTCACATCTGGATTGATTTTCATGATTGGCAATGGTTTGGGATCACGGGTCAACTGCAGTTCCACTTGTTCAAGGTGGTTAGAATAGATGTGGACATCCCCGAAAGTATGTACAAATTCGCCAACTTCCAGATCACATACCTGGGCGATCATCATCGTTAAGAGCGCATACGAGGCTATATTAAATGGAACACCTAAAAAGACGTCCGCTGAACGTTGGTATAGCTGGCATGAAAGCTTTCCATCAGCGACATAGAATTGAAAGAAAGCATGGCAAGGCGGCAAGGCCATTTCGTCCAGTTCCCCAACATTCCAAGCACTGACTATCAATCTTCTTGAATTTGGATTCGTTTTTATTTGTTCGATCAATTCACCGATTTGGTCGATTTGCCTTCCATCGGCCGTTCCCCAAGAACGCCATTGATGACCATAAATCGGACCTAATTCCCCATTTTCATCAGCCCATTCATTCCAAATCCGCACGCTGTTTTCCTGAAGGTAGCCAACGTTTGTATCACCCTTCAAAAACCATAATAATTCATGGATAATCGCTTTTAAACTAACCTTTTTCGTTGTAAGTACAGGGAATCCATCTTTTAAATTGAATCTCATTTGATATCCAAAGGTGCTGATCGTCCCTGTTCCCGTACGATCGCCTTTTTGCGTTCCATTTTCGAGTACATGCTTACATAAATCTAAATATTGCTTCATGATAAACCACCTTTTCTACTTTCATTCTCCTTATTTTAACGTATTATTGCCCAATGTTTAATCTAATTGTTTAATAAAATTATAAGTCTCGGGCGCTTTTTGTCTAAGCAATTGATTTTGTTCATTGTTCACATAAAACATGGCAAACGTTTCTGCAAAGTATTCCTCAGGATAATTGGAATAATACGTAATCCCCGGAAACAGTCCATCCACTTCCTTACCCCAAATCCTCAAATAATCCATGTCTTTACGGATTCCACCAAACACTATATTATCAATTGAATGCCCTAGCTCATGCAGTTCCAAATTAACGGAGCCATGCCCGTTGCCCTTGTCACTTGCTCCGATTTTAACCAATACCGTATGTGATCCGCCCATACCAGGCACATCATCCCAAGTTGTTTCTTTATTCAAATAACCACGTGGAGTTTTCCCCTTTAATTTGGCCGCAGATTGATTTTCTGTTATATCACCATCAAATAGTTTGATCCTCACACCACTTTCTGCAGTTTTCACCAAAAGGGAATGAGGCAGTTTATTAATGGTTCCAGCAATTTTGAGTGCTTCCCTTTCATCGAACTCCTCTTCCGGAAATAAAAATATCCTTTGTAATTCTTTATTCCCCTTAAAAAGTTCAGCTTGTCTTAAAAGATTATCTTTGTTTAAATTGCGCCATTTTACCCCTTCATCCTTCGCTAACGTATAGGAGAGCATGGAGAGTAAAAAGACAAATAATGCAAATATGGATAACCATTTCTTCCTTTTCACACTCTTCTCCCCTTTCTTCATTTCTCATTATCGTTAAGAAAATATAAGTAATTTACAATCTCTAAACCTTATATACTATTATATTAGTATAGCATATTGACCTAGTGTAAAAAATCTATGTTTTTTTGGTATTTCGCTTGCACATTCATTCGAAGATGAACAATCGACCAGGTCTTTTCATATATCAACAATATATAATCGTAAAAGGTTTAAGGTGATCGTATGGAATCCAACAATAAAAAAGCCATTTTGGATGAACACCGTGAACTTGCAGAAGAAGTCCTTGATATCTACAGTTTAAAAGTGTTCATCATTCTCGACCTTTTTCTATTCTCCATTTTCTTTGGCATACTGCTGCATCCGCTAATGTCTTCTCTTTGGCTTAACTTTTTATTGCCTTTGCTTTTCTTCACTACATTTATCGGCCTTCTTCACTTACTTGATATTTTCCTAAAAAAAAGCTGACATCATTTTTGATGTCAGCTTTTTTTAATTGTGCTCAACCATGTTCCTTGAGCTTTTTCCCTTTCTTCAAATGAGATACAATCGTGGTGCCGAAAATCAGCAAAATAAAGGCAAAAAAGATTGCAGCCGGGATTTCGATCCCTGCAACGGCCATTAGCATTTTTATAGCAATGAATCCGATAAGGACATATGCAGCAGTTTCCAATTCAGGAACCTTATCTATTAATTTTAGAAATACCCCCGCCACTCCCCGCATCATCAAGACACCAATCATACCGCCTGTCAAAAGGACCCAAACTTTTTCACTCACCCCGAATGCGGCCAAGACACTATCGACGGAAAATGCTATATCCATCAATTCCACTGCCGCAACCGTTCCCCATAATGTACCAAACATACGTATCAGAATGCTGTTTTTACTCATTCCCTGGATATCTTCGTCAATCCCAGCTTGCTTTTTTTTATTTCTAAAGTATTTAAACGAAAGCCAGCCAAGGTAGGCGGCTCCAATCACCTTCACCCACCAAAGCTTAATGAGGAATACACCGATTCCTATCGCAAAGAATCTAAAAGCGTAAGCACCTAATAAACCATAAAAAAGGGCTTTTTTCCGTTGTTTTTCAGGAAGGTGCCTGACCATTACAGCTAATACAAGAGCGTTATCCGCTGATAGTAATCCTTCCATCAATACGAGCGTTCCAATCAATCCCCAGCTCACCGGGTCGGATAAAACCTCCACCCACATATGCCAGTCAAAAAATTGAGCATACGTCTGCGTGATGTTATTTAACAACTCTGACATGATAAAGACTCCTCTGCTACTATAACAGCAAAATTAGAAAACCTTTTAAAAATTACATTGTTCCCCGTTATGATAAAAACTCTACTTTTATTTAAACACAAAATAAATACGTTGCATTTACAACGTATCATTTCGATGATTATTAGTAATCCATTTACAATTCATCATACTCTTCCAATTAAATAAAATCAACGAAACCAACCACTATGAGAGCCTTTGTTTACTCGTCCACTCTGGCGGCGTATTTTTATCCCAATATATTTTCCCGATATTATAATGGGTGGCAAATGAATCATGATGGGTATGATAGTGAAAATCGAACCAATATCCTTCCAGCGGAGGATTTTCCTGCCTGACATGGAATCTGATGATATCCTTCCCGCTGATTGAATCATAAATATGAAATATCTTCTCGGCCCTGCCAGCACTCGGCTGCTCAGTGATGGTTAATTGCTGTAATTTTTCATCTGGAAATTGTTCAGCCATTTCTGTAATGGCTTCTTCCATTTTTGGTAAGATGGCCATTCTGAACTCATCGCCAATTTTAGGATTGATCTTTTCGCCAAACTTCATGAATGCATTTTCCTCTGCCTTATTCAAAATGCCCGATAAAAATTCTTCCCGGTTGAATTCTTCCTTAATTTCAGTTGAATTCTGCGAAGGAAGATAGGCTAATCCCTCTTCTTCCACAAATCCCTTTTTAGTATCCTTTAACGAATCGGCTTCCGCTAGCCACGACAGATCTGAAGGAGTGACAAGACCAAACGTCAAAACGGATACTAAAATGACGAGACTTTTCCTGAACCAAACCGCTGCTTTCAACTCACACTCCCCCTCCTTTTTTGTATTGTCTTTATATTTAGTATACTTTTATTTTTTGGTAATTACGAATATATAGTTACCTATGTTTTGAAAATCAAAAAAAAGGATAAATACCTATATAAACTTCATGAACCAGAAATTTTTTAGTAAATTTCAACAATTTTACTTTTTAATGAAGGATTTTGACGATTATTGGAGAAATTAATTAGATTCAAGTCTTTTTAAGGAGGGGTCTTATATGGCTTCGACTGCCATGTTGGCTTTATGTCTTGTCACATTAGCATTTTTCGTATATTTATCATTTGCTGATTAAGAATAAATGAATACCTACGAAAAATCTCCTTGTCATTTTTCTTCAATGACAAGGTTTTCTTTTCAATCAAACATAAGCCTAACCTTTTGGCAGATAAAAGGACTGAATAATGGAGGAATCATTTTGGAAAACAACAATGAAATCATTAAAGATAAGGATTACAAAAGGGAAACAGATAAAGGAAACGCTGGAATGGTCGTTACAGCCCATCCTGTAGCCACTTCCATCGGGGAAAAAATATTACGTGAAGGTGGAAATGCTGTCGATGCGGCTGTTGCCATCCAATTTGCCCTAAATATTGTGGAACCCATGATGACTGGTATCGGCGGAAGTGGTTTCCTTATGGTATATAACGCTAAAGATAAAGAAACGAAAATATACGATGGCCATGTAAGGGCACCTAAAGCCGCGCATCGAGACATGTTTCTTGATGATAAAGGGGAGGTCATCCCTTTTAAAGAAAGGTCAATCAAAGCTACAGCGGTTGGCATTCCCGGAATCCTGAAAGCTATGGATGAAGCACTCGCCGAAAATGGCAGCAAGCCATTAGCGGACCTCATCGAGCCATCCATCGAATTTGCTGAAAAAGGAGTTCCCGTCAATTGGGTTCTTTGCGATGCACTTAAAAATTTTGAATATCGATTGGGTGATGAAGCGCGTAAGTTCTTTATGCCAAACGGAAAAGCGTATCAAGATGGCGATCTGCTCAAAAAAGAAAAACTCGCGAATACCTATCGGATATTACAGCGTGAAGGCATTTCCGCTTTTTATGAAGGTGAAATCGGAGAAGGCATCATTTCCTGCATACAGGAACTTGGAGGGTTCATGGAGCTTTCTGATTTAAAGGACTATAAAGCTACCATCGATGTTCCCATGTATGGGACTTATAAGGATTATCTAATTGCATCATCGAATGCCCCAAGTGCTGGTGGATTCACGGTCATCCAAATCCTGAAAATATTGGAGAGCTTCCATATAGAACAATATGATGTCCGTTCTTGGGAAAAATATTATTTAATAGCAGAAGCGATGCGGCTGGCATTTACAGATAAAAAGGCATTTCTCGCTGATCCTGAATTTGCCGAATTGCCATTGGCGGGTCTCATGCATGATGAGTATATAGCTAAACGCCGCTCATTCATTAATTTCAAAACAAGAAATAATTCCATTGACTTTGGAAACCCTTGGATTTATGATTCCGTAAAACAAATGGAAGTCGTTCCGCAGCCTAATGAAGAAGATATCAGTGAAACGACACACTTCACTGTCCGTGACAGATGGGGGAATATCGCAGCATGCACTTCTACAGTGGAACATCCATTCGGATCAGGGATCATGGTTTCCGATTATGGTTTCATGCTGAATAACGAACTGACTGATTTCGATTCCATTCCAGGCGGCATGAATGAAGTGCAGCCCAATAAACGCCCCGTCAGCTGTAAAAGCCCGACCATCATCTTTAAAGATGGCGATCCGATCTTGACGTTAGGTTCACCAGGTGGACCGACCATCATCAGTTCAGTCGTACAAACGATCATTAATGTACTCGATTTAAAAATGGATTTGAAAGCAGCCATCGAGGAACCTAGAATTTTCACTCCAATGGGCCCTCATATTGAATGGGAACCTGGAATGGATATGACTAGCAAAGGCCACTTGGAAGCGATGGGCTTCGCCTTTAATGAAGTTCCCCACTCTATAGGGAATGTCCAAGCGATTCAAATCAACCCTGATGGCTCGAACTATGGTGCTGCCGATTCAAGCCGAGAAGGCTGTGCCATTGGTCTTGATGAAACAGATTATAAATCGTAATCACTGGATTGAATGAAGCCAAAATGGAATTTGGATGTTTTTCTCTTTATTACCTCAAATCCAAATTCCTCAAAGCGGGAGCTGCGAAAATGGTCTTTCAACACGACTCTCTTGCGCGCAACCCGCTTGGCTTCATCCATTATTTCCACCGATAACTCCTTACCTACCGCAAAATGAGTAAGTCCCCTGATTCCATTCGATTCCTGAATCGTTTCTTCAAACATGGGATCGAAATATACGACGTCAAAATGATTATCCGGCAATGTTTTCAATATTTCGTAATGATCACCGTGCATGACCTCAACTCTTCGCATCGCAGAAACCATCTTTTCTTCTGCATTCTCCCATGTCTTCATCCCATGTCCCACGAGCAATGCCAAATATTGATTTCCTTCCAAAGCGACAACCTGTCCATGTTCACCCACTGCGAAACTTGAGACTATCGCATCCGAGCCCAAGCCCATTGTACAATCAAGCACAGCGTTCCCTTCATTTATATCTCCGGCAACGAGAAATGGGTCACTCTCGCCGTGCATTATTCTTTTTATACGGATCATCGCCAGGTTCGGGTGAAAAAAGAATGGTTCTTTTTCCTGGTATCGATATAACTCCATCCGCTTATTACCAAAAACAAGGCAATCATCTTCATTCTGTTCCGCTTGGATATCTCTGACCGATCTTTTTCTTCTGGCGATAAAGGGGATTTTTAATTCTTCAGCTAACCTTTTGGCTAATATCATCGTTTCTTTACCGGCTCTTCCTACTGTTGTGACAAACATGTATCCTACCCCTTCATACTCTCTAAAATTTGAAAAGAATGCCCTGTTTCCAGGGCATTCCGCTTCATCACTTATTTATTTGACTGAACGCTGCCAATAAATTTTCCATGATAGCTTCCATTGGCTGTCCTTCTATATCATGGCGTGGAATGAAATGTACGACCTCTTTGCCCTTTAAAAGAGCCATGGATGGTGAAGAAGGTTCTATTCCATCGAAGTATTCCCGCATTTTAGCTGTCGCTTCCTTATCTTGACCGGCAAATACAGTTACCAAATGATCTGGCTTATTGTCTGCTTGGAGTACGGCTTGAGTAGCAGCTGGACGGGCTAACCCGGCTGCACAGCCGCAGACTGAATTCACGACCACAAGTGTCGTACCATCTACCGATTCCATAAAGCTTTCAACCGCTTCAGCGGATTCCAGCTCATCAAAACCTGCTTGCACCAGTTCCGCGCGCATTGGTTTCACCATTTGTTTCATATATTCATCATATGCCATCGACATAAAAAAACCTCCTTGGTTACAATTCTTCAATTAGTTTAATCATACTATATTCTTGAGCGCATATGCAAAAATGACGCTTAAAGCTTTGTAAAATTTCATTGTTCTTCAAAAAAAAACATGGTGACAGAATCCACTTTCATTCTGCCTCCATGTTGTTTTAATCTTCCTTTTAACTTAAACTTTCATCACGCCGCCTGAGCTGGCATTCGTTACAAGCTTGGAGTAACGTGCTAAATAGCCTGTCCTGACTTTTGATTCGAAGCCTTTCCATTTGGCTTTGCGTTTTTCGAATTCTTCATCGGAAATTTCCAATTCTATTTTACGATTATTCAAATCCAATTCGATGATATCTCCATCTTCAACAAAGGCAATCGGGCCTCCCTCAGCTGCTTCGGGGGATATATGACCAATGCTGATGCCTCGAGATGCGCCTGAAAAACGGCCGTCGGTGATCAAACCGACTTTCGCTCCAAGTCCCCTCCCGACGATTTGAGAAGTGGGTGCCAACATTTCCGGCATACCCGGCCCTCCTTTAGGTCCTTCGTAACGAATGACCACTACATTCCCCTCTTTTACTTTTCCAGTAATGATTCCTGAAAGTGCATCTTCCTGGGAATCGAAACAAATGGCAGGACCCCTGTGGTAGCCACCAACTGATTCGTCAACCGCCCCTACTTTTACGATGGAGCCTTGTGGAGCAAGGTTACCAAATAATACCGCAAGCCCGCCACGCTCAGAATGCGGATTATCTAACGGATGGATGACGTCCTTGTCCAATATTTCACAACCGGCAACATTTTCACGGAGCGTTTTGCCTGAGACAGAAAGGCAGTCCCCATTAAAGGCACCTGGTTTTTTGAGTAACTCATTAATGACGGCACTTACACCACCGGCATTATGTACATCTTCAATATGATAATCGGATGCCGGTGCGATTTTCGCTAGATGCGGTACTCGGTTAGCTATTTCATTTATGCGTTCCATTGGATATTCAAAACCTGCTTCATGCGCCAATGCAAGTGTATGAAGAACGGTGTTGGTCGAACCGCCCATCGCCATATCCAAGGCAAAGGCATTATCAATAGCATCAATCGTTACGATATCACGAGGCTTGATATCCTGTTTGATTAACTCCATCAACTGTTTAGCGGATTTCTTAACGAATTCCTTACGTTCTTCGGCTACCGCCAAAATTGTTCCATTTCCCGGAAGTGCAAGTCCTAAGCCTTCCGCCAGGCAGTTCATGGAGTTCGCCGTGAACATTCCTGAACAAGAACCGCAAGTAGGGCAAGCAACTTGCTCGATTTCCTGCAAATCTTCTTCATTGATATTACCTGCTTGATAAGCGCCCACACCTTCAAACACGGATGTCAGTGAAAGAGATTTACCGTTTTTGTCTTTACCTGCTTTCATGGGTCCGCCACTTACGAATATTGTTGGAATATTGACACGAAGTGCTGCCATCATCATTCCCGGCGTTATCTTGTCACAGTTTGGAATGCAAACCATCCCGTCAAACCAATGTGCTGATACAACAGTTTCCACGGAATCCGCGATGATTTCACGACTTGGCAAAGAATAGCGCATACCAATATGACCCATTGCAATTCCATCATCCACCCCAATCGTATTAAATTCGAAAGGAACACCGCCAGCCTCGCGAATCGCTTCCTTCACTATTTTTCCGAATTCCTGAAGGTGGACATGACCTGGAACGATGTCGATGTAAGAATTACAAACCGCGATGAACGGTTTACCGAAATCTTCTTCTTTAACCCCTGCTGCCCGCAGCAGACTTCTATGCGGAGCTCGATCGACTCCTTTTGTAATCATGTCACTTCTCATATTTGATGTAGACATTTGTTGTACCCCCAATTTCCACTAAATGTTTAATGATTCAATATAATATAATTTTTAGTATACTCTAAAAATTCTAACATATTTACATCCAAATGCAACCATTCAATACAAAATATCTACAAAAATCATTTTTCTAAAATAATAGCGATCAAATTTATGTCAGAATAACTGCTGTATAACGAAATATTAGCCATTTTGAATGTTTTGGATTTCGACCTAGGGGAAAGATTGTCAAGTGACTTGAAGATCCGCTTCAATAATAAAAAGGCATGCGGATTAAATCATCCGCATGCCTTTTGCCTGTAACCTTTACAGGTTCCATTAAGTTATTCCCCATTAAATCTCACTTGTCATTCGCTTGTCTTGATTCAGTCATTTGCTTCCAAACCGAACCTTTTGCTTCTTCCCCATTTTCTATACGGTCAATGGCCATCTTGACCTGCAGGGCCACTTCGAATTCAGGGTCCTGTTCCGCTTGTTTAAGATAAGGGAGGGTCGTTTCATTTCCCACTTCATATAAAAACATCGCCGCCCTCCATCTAACCAATTTATTTTTATCAGAAAGTGATTGAGACATTTCTCCCATCGCTTCTTCAAAGCCAAGATCGGATAAACAATCCCCAGCCGTACGTCTTACGGCTGCACTTTTATCTTTCAAGGCTTTATACAAGCTCGGAAGCACTTTTCTATCTTCGATCATACCCAAGTATACTACCGCGAGCCGTCGAATCGAGACCTTGCCATCGGAGAGTGCCATGTCCAATACGGGTATATCATCAACCGTTGGATCTTCCATTTGTTCTAAAGCCTGGTATCGCTTTTCCCAGCTTTCGTCATTCAGCATTTCTGCAGTCAGTTTAATTTTTGGTCGTTTCAAAATTGCTTCCTTCGCATCCACCCGTTCTTTTGCAGCGGCTACCAGCCGATTAATTCGTTCTTCCGGGTAAGCTGCAATCAACTCATCGGATACTTCCTTCACGATATCTTCCATATCACCATATCTTACGCCATAATCCTTCCATTTTCGAAGCAGGACTACATTGTCATCTTCTTTTTGAGCCGCTGAAATGCCCTTTAAGAAATAATCCGGTAAGGCAAAACGTTTTTCGTGTTGGCTATCACTTGCTTTAATTTGCATCGGAATGCCCTTGAATTGTTGAATGGCAACTGTTACTTCACCGTAATGTTCATTTAATGCCGTTTGTTGATTTTGTTCTTCGGTTTTTTCCCCGAAAACCTGACGGATTTGGACCAAGATATCTTTCCAATCATATTTCGCATTTCGCTCAACGGCTAAGAAGTCCGCAACATGATATACCCCTTTCACTCCCTCGATCGTAAATAAATCTCTAATCAGCTGGGGTGCTTGGTCAGCTTGATCTTTCTTATAATTATTGCTTTTACCAGCTAATAGCTCTTCAGTTAAATTGATTTTCATTGTATTCGGACTTGGTGTAGGTTCTATAGACTTAATTTTCAATGCATTTCTCTCCTTTAACAAGACGTTTCCATGTACTAGATATTATCACATCGGCAACAGATTCTCATGCAATTGAGATTGGCCAAAAAAAGACCGGTCCAGGTTTGTTCCCTTGGACCGGTCATCCCGCTCATTCCTCTTCCAATTTTTCCGCTAAATACGTCCATCTTTCCATCAAATGGTCTAATTTATCCGTTAGTTCCTTTTCTTCTTCAAGTAGCAGGCGGACTTTTTCAAAGTCGCTTCCCGCTGCAGACATTTCTGATGTTATGTCTTTCAGGCGCAACTCGACCCTTTCCATGTTCCCTTCTATCTCTTCCCATTCCTTACTTTCCGCATAAGTTAGTTTTTTCTTTTTCTTTTCGGTCCGGTTCATCTGAGGTTCTGGTGCTTTTACCGGCACGGCCTCTTCAGTCTTTTCTTCCAAGAACTCTGAATAACTGCCGTAATAGAAATCAATTTCAGCTTTATTCTTGAAAACAAGAAGCTGATGGCACGTCTTATCCAGGAAATACCTATCATGCGAAACAGTAATGACTACACCTGAAAACGTTTCTAAATAATCCTCCAGAACGGTCAAGGTTTGCGTGTCCAGATCATTCGTCGGTTCATCCAAAAGCAGGACATTAGGTGCCGACATCAAAATGTTAAGAAGATATAAACGCCTTTTCTCCCCACCGGAAAGCTTGCGAATAGGCGTCCCATGAGAACCCATTGGAAACAAGAACCTTTCAAGCATCTGTGCAGCCGATATGAAACTACCATCTTTAAGGGCGATTGAATCTGCCGTTTCCCGAATATACTCGATCATGCGCAAATTCTCATCCATATCGACGCTTTCTTGCGTATAGTACCCTATTTTCACGGTTTGCCCTTTTTCCAGGTTTCCTTCATCTATCGATTCCCGTCCAGCCAGGATATTTAACAAGGTTGATTTTCCACTGCCATTATTACCGACGATCCCAATTCGATCACCCGGTTTGAAGAGGAAGGAAAAATGGTTGATGATGGTTTTATCACCGAAGGATTTAGAAACATCCTGCATCTCGAGGACCTTTTTCCCAAGGCGGGCACCGCTTAATTCCATTTCCAGGTTCTCGGTTTTCTGCTTATCCTTTACACCTGATTCCAATGTTTCGAAGCGTTGGATCCTGGCCTTTTGTTTCGTTGTACGTGCCTTTGCGCCTTTACGGATCCAGGCCAGTTCTTTTTTGAATAGACTTTCCTTTTTCGATCTTTCAGCCGTTTCGTTCTCTTCACGAATGGCCTTTGATTCTAAATAATCCGCATAATTTCCTTTGTATTCGAAAAGCTGCGTTTGGGCAATTTCCCAAATCTTATTGGACACGCGATCAAGGAAATATCGATCATGGGTCACAAATAAAACGGACTTTTGATATTTCCCCAAATATTCTTCAAGCCAAGTGATGCTTTCAAAATCGAGATGGTTCGTCGGCTCATCCAAAATCAATAAATCAGGGGTCTCAATCAAGGTTTTTGCCAGCGCCGCACGTTTTTTTTGGCCACCTGACAGTTCCCCCAATTTCCTTGAGTGATCAGGAAGACCAAGTTTGGTAAGTATTGTTCTGGCATTGGCACTTGTATCCCAGGCACCAAGCGTGTCCATATCCTGTTGCTGCTTTAACAAACGGTCCTGAATTACGCTATTCTGTGGATCTACCTGTAGTTGAACGAGCGTCTTTTCATACTCCTTAATCAACGAAAATACAGGAGTTGAACTTTCATACATATATTCCATGATCGTCAATTTCTCATCAAAATGCGGATCTTGGGATAGATAGGAAATCGTGTAATCATTCGGATGATCCTTCGTTCCTAAATCACTGTCTTCCAAGCCTGCGATGATATTCAATAATGTCGATTTGCCGGTGCCGTTTATGCCAACGATCCCGATTTTTTCCCCTTCGGTAATGGAAAAAGAGACATCTTTAAAAAGCAGCTTTTCCCCTTGGGTTTTCATTACATGTTCCATGCTAAAAACTTTCATAATCGTACATCCCATTCCTTATTAAATTCCTCTAAAAACCCAACCATATATTCATGCCTTTCACTTGCAATCTTCTTGGCTGTACAAGTATTGAGCATATCTTGCAAACGCAATAATTTTTCATGAAAATGATGAATGGTTGAGCTTTTGCCACCCCTGTATTCCTTCTTGGTCATGTTTTCCCTTATCGGCAATGAAGGATCATACATAAGTTGTCCCTTTTTTCCGCCATATGCAAATGTCCTGGCTATGCCAATGGCACCAATTGCATCCAAGCGGTCAGCATCCTGAACAATTTCAGCCTCAATCGAAGGAAGCTTCAACTGCCCTGCACTATATGAAATAGTATTGATGATCTGTTTGACGGCATCAACACTATCAATATCCAACTTAATTTCATCAAACCAAACGTCAAGCTTTTTCCAGCCTTCATCGGCTTCATGGTTTAGTTTATCATCCGGGATATCATGAAGCAAAGCAGCCATTTCAATGATAAACTCATTTCCTTTTCGTTCTTCTTTTGCAATATGTAAAGCCAGCTTACGAACACGATCGATATGGAACCAATCATGGCCGCTGGCATCGGAATTCAATTGGTCATATACATACTTCTCCGTCAGTTCAATCATCGTTTGTTTCATATCACCACTCCATGTCCCTTCTATTTTACCATGGTTCTCAAAAAATGGTGTGCTTTAATCTTCATTGAACCAACTGATCCCAATCGTCTGTTCACCGGTATGCACCCCGATGGCACTGCCAAGAGGGGATACATGGATCGACACATGAGGAAATTCTTGTGTAATCATCTTTTTCCATCTTTGTGCCTGCTCAGACACTGCACCATATAATATGGTGCATTCTTTCACTTTTCCTGCTTCGACTGATCTGCGAAAATCAGTGAAGATCTGTTTTTCCGCTTTTTTAAGGTTCCGAGGTTTAGATTTAGTATGAAGCACACCATTTTCGATTGAAATGATGGGCTTAAAGCTCAATAGGTTTCCAAGAATATACTGTGCGTTCGTTAACCTGCCGCTGCGATGCAGCTGATCTAAAGAACCAATTAATACATAGGTTTCATGGTTGTCCGCATACATTCTCGTTTTGACGAAAGCCTCATTGATGGAATCTCCATTATCCATATAATGCATGAGCCTTTTCAAGATTAATAGCATTGGAAAGGAAATAAGTAAAGTATCAAAAACGTCAACAGGGATCGAAACCATTTGTGCAGCTTGCCTGCTCGCGGAAACGGTCCCGCTCAATTCACTTGAAAGATGTACGGCTATGATTCGATCATAGCGTTTTTCAAGCTCCATATATAACTCTTGGAATCTGCCGACCGAAGGCTGTGACGTAGTGGCTGTAATTTTTTCCTCACTCATCCGCCGGTATAATTCCTCAGGTAATAGGTCGACACCATCTTCATATTCCTTCCCATCAATGATGACGACCATCGGAACAACGTATACATGTTCATTCAATGATAATTCTTCGTCCAAAGTTCCCGTACTATCTGTTACCCATGCAATTCGTTCCATGGTTTCCCCCCTCGTTGTGTCTTCTATTATATTCAACATCCCAATCATCTGTCCCCAATTGAATACGGATGCATATAAATATCTTACTTCATAAAAAGAGCCCAACTGGAACTTCGGTTGGACTCAATTTCTTTCTTCATAATAATTTTTTTATATCCTCTTCCATTTCCAGAGGTTTTGTTTTAGGTGCATACCGGCTCACTATATTTCCATTACGGTCAATCAAGAACTTTGTAAAATTCCATTTTATAGATTTGGACCCCATCACTCCAGGAGCATTTTCAGTCAGGTAGCTGAATAAAGGATGGGCTTCCTTGCCATTGACATTCACTTTTGCAAACATCGGGAATGTTATGCCACGATTCAATTTGCAGTATGAATCGATTTCCAGATCATCACCAGGCTCCTGATTCAAAAACTGATTACAAGGAAAACCAAGCACGACAACCCCATCCTCTTTATATTGCACATACAGGCTTTGCAAATCATCATACTGTGGCGAAAAACCGCATTTGCTTGCGGTATTCACTATAATCATCACCTTCCCTCTATATTCCTCAAGCGAGATGGTTTCGCCATTGATTTTATTGACTTCAAATTCGTAAATGGACATGTATGATCACTCCCTATAGTATGATGATTCATTTTACCGTATTTAAAGGTAGGTTTACCAACTTTTATCCTTTCCTTTCAGCCCTGAATCTTCACTGCTTGTATGGATTGAATCAAATACTCTACCATGTCTTCCAAATCATCCATTTGCTCTTCTTTTACAAGCCTTCCAAATGAAACTTTATATATAGAAGAAGTAACGAGTTGCATTTTTTTACTGACCGTATCGCTGGTCGTCACTGTAATGATTCTCTGATCTCCCCAAATTTTTTCCAGGTCATTCAACAATTGTTCAGCATTCACTTCATCGAGTTTTTTCGGAAAAGTAATGAAAATATCGACGGTGCAGCCCGAATGCACATCATCAATAGCTGCATCGAGTAACTCCGAACTTAGGTTCTTGAGTGAAGCCTGTAACTCAATGGCACCGCTAATCGAAATAGGCGCGATTGGCTTTTTCAATTCCATCTCAATCTTATATGATCTGGACATAGTCGAGAGATTCACTATATCATCACGTTTTATGACCAATATATCTCCAATGAAGTCACGGTCGTAAACCGCTCCTTCCAATACCACTTTCATGTTCTCAAATGCTGTAGGATCAAACAATCTCCAAACACCTCTCCAACTTCATAGTTTATGTATTCATGATCTTCCCATTTTACCATTCCCAGGCCATTTCCTTTGGGATTTACAAGAAATTATTAAAATAGCTTTTCTATTCAATAATTTTCTATATAATTAAAATATTATGATTTTTGAAGAAGGAGGCTAATCATGCCAATCAGAATTCCGGGGCAACTGCCAGCAAGGGAAATTTTAGAACAGGAAAATATCTTCGTAATGGATGAGGAAAGGGCTACCAATCAGGAAATCCGTCCATTGAATATATTAATTTTAAACCTAATGCCAGAGAAAGAAAAAACGGAGGCCCAGTTACTGCGCTTTCTAGGCAATACTCCGATTCAAGTAAATATATCATTCCTGCGCTTGAGCACACATGAATCAAAAAACACAAGTAAATTTCATTTAGATCAATTTTACAAATCATTTAATGATATCCGCACGAAGAAATATGACGGCTTGATCATTACAGGCGCTCCAGTAGAAAAGCTGGAATTTTCAGACGTTAATTATTGGGAAGAACTGCAGAGTATCATGGATTGGTCAAGCGAAAATGTCACATCAACCCTACATATTTGTTGGGGGGCACAGGCTGCCCTGTACCATCATTATGGAATAGGCAAATACGAACTTCCAGAGAAATGCTTCGGGATATACACCCATGAGGTCCTTGAACCGAATGAAAATCTAGTCCGCGGATTCGATGATTATTTTATGGCCCCTCATTCTCGCCATACGGATATTGACTATCAAAAATTAGTTAACCATCCGGAACTGAAGGTTCTTGCACAGTCCGATCAAGCCGGTGTATTGATTGCTGCTTCAGTTGATGGAAAAAGAATTATGGTTACCGGTCATTTCGAGTATGATGCCGATACCCTTGGTGAAGAATACAAGCGCGATAGGGAGCGTGGAATCAATACACAACTCCCTGAAAATTACTTTCCTGATAACGATCCGACCAAGGTTCCTCTTCACCGATGGAAAAGCCATTGCAGCCTGATGTTCTCGAATTGGCTGAACTATTATGTCTACCAATCAACCCCTTATGAGTGGGATTGAAAGGGTAAGAAAAAAGAAGCTTTCACTTTTAAGTGAATCGTTTATTGGGCAGCCACTTCCGATTATCATGGGAAACAACCTGAGTTTCTGACTCAGGTTGTTTGTTTCATGATTCCTTATTGCCGAAATAAACCTCTTCAAAAGGTTGGACGACCACAAATCCTTGACCTTCGAATTTCATTTGAACGGATTCGCCGCTTCCCCTTCCAAAAAACGACTTCAGTGAAACATCCGTTACGAATTCAGGCTGCAATTCCCCTGACCAAGCCACTGTGGCATTCGGGTCCGTATAGACCGGATTCCCATGTTCAACCATTAAAGTAAGCGGCTCATAATGGGAAGTGAAGGCAACCATGCCTCTCCCCTCGAGCCTTACGTTGAACAATCCACCCGCCAATAACCCGGCAATGCGCCGCATCATTTTTATATCCCATTGAATCCCCGGCTCAAATGCAAGTAAATCATTTCCGTTAACACAGATCGATTCACCATTTAACTGTAAAATGGAAATCTTCTTTCCTTGATCCGCGAGGTACAGCTTGCCGCTTCCAGTCGCCTTCATCAAAGATGCACCCTCACCTGTCAAAGCCTTTTTGAAGAGTTTACCAAGACCATGCTCCAAGATACCTTCCCGCTCGAATTTAATATGGCCGCGATAAGAAATCATCGTCCCCATCTTTGCCCAGATCTGCTGTTCCAAATTAATCTCCAAAATCCGTTCCGTTTCAAGTTCGAATAAACCTTGCCCTTTATCCTGCTGTTTCGTCTTTTCAACGAATTGATCGATTTGATACTTCTCCATCACTGCCCCACCTCTTTTTGAAGGAGGAAAAGCCACATGAACGATACAGCTTGCTTTAACTCCTTTGAAAAATGCCCTAGTTTTGTATAGTCCACCCCTCTCTTTGCAACGCCGGTATCTGCCACTGCCTTCCATCCGGTTTCTAAAGCCATTTTTTCAAATTCCCAAGGCTGCATTGTATTCATGATGACCTTATCTCCTAATAACCGTTGAAAACTGAATTTTTTTCGTGGTTCAGCTGTTGGACCAAGTATTCCAAAACAGACATAACCGCCAGGCTTTATTACCCGTTGAATTTCCTTCATCACCGTTAATGGTTCACCCGTATATTCCAAAGAATTAATGACCATTGCCGCATCCATTTCTTCATTATTGAATGGAAGATTATAAAAATCCCCTTGCAGGAAAGAAAGTTCTGGTTGTTGAGCGGTTTTCCCCTTTGCAAATTCGATCATCACATTGGATAAATCAACTCCGGTTACTTCAAATCCCGCTTCGGCCAATTTCAAGGAACCAACTCCATCTCCACAGCCAATGTCAGCCACCTTCACTCCCGAAGGTACATATTCAGAAAAGAAAGGAATAATGTTTTTCCGGCTCCCCGTTTCCCACATTTCTTGCGAATTCTTCACCCACATCGGTGCAAAAACATCCCATTCCTTTTTCGATTCATTATGCCATGTATGTAAATTCATCAGAAATTCCACCCTCCTAACTAGGCAAGTACCTACTATATTAATAACACTCAGTTTCCAGAATCAAATTACCGGGGCTTCTATATAGCTATTCTGCTCAAAATTTAAAAATCCTCTTTTATATAATCCGTTCAGGAATACAGGTGATTTGCAAATATATAAAAAAAACTGCCGACGGCAGCTTATTTCGAATTTTCTTCATTTCTTTTTTGTATCTTTCGTAAATCCTCGACACGGTCAGGGGATTCTTCAAAGAATTCAACCAGGTCTCCAACCCTATCGATGGCATTCCAACTAAGATGGTGTTCGATTCCCTCTACATCATGATAAATATTTTCTTCCTTGACCCCAATCAACCTTAGCATCTGTTCTAAAAGTTCATGACGGTATACGAGCCTTTTACCAACTTTTTTCCCATTTGCAGTTAAAACGAGACCCCGGTACTTTTCATATATCAAATATTTTTCCTGATCAAGTTTTTGAACCATTTTTGTAACAGAAGAAGGGTGGACGGAAAGGTTTTCGGCAATATCGGAAACTCTTGCATACCCTTTTTCTTCGATAAGTAAATAAATTTGTTCTATGTAATCCTCCATGCTTGGTGTAGGCATTCGGAATCCTCCCATTCAAACGCATATCTAAAAATTTTACTATATAAACGACCCCGAAACAAGAAAATATAAGTCTCAGGGCGCCTTTAATGAAGTTTCTTCTCAAGTTTGCTTGACGTTTTGTTCTGTCGGGAATGTAAAACTGATCTTCTTTTCAGAGTCGGACCAGGATAAAATGGCATCAAAGGTCTTTTCCCCTTTTTTAAAACCGCTTATCAAATCCGTTTCACCGCTCGCCAACAGCTTTTTTATATTTGCTTGACTGATTTTCTTATTAAGGATTTTTTTGGAGATAGTGAAGTTACACTTTGTTTTTTGATAACTTACACATCCATAGAATTCCCCTTTATCGACAATCTTAGAACCGCATAGTTTACAGCTGCCCACAGATGCTGAACTTCTCTTTTTTGGGCCGCTTCGTTGAATCGACTCGGTGTCCAGCCCTTGAAAATTCCAGCTTTCCGATGATTCCACGGCATCACTGATAATTTTTGCTGACATCTTTTTAACAGCTTCCATAAATCCGCCAGCTGATGCCTTTCCTTCACCGATTTCCCTTAAACGCTGTTCCCATTTGGCTGTCATCTCGGGTGAAGCCAGGATTTTCTCCCCAATCGCAGTAATCAGCACTTTCCCTTTATCTGTCGCAAACACCTGGTTTTTTTTAACATTGATGTATTTACGGTCTTTTAGCATGGTAATGATGCCAGCCCGGGTTGCTTCGGTTCCAAGACCCTCGGTTTTCATCAGCACCTTTTCTAACTCTTCATTATCCAGATGCTTTCCGGCAGTCTTCATTAAAGTGATCAGCTGACCTTCTGTATAGCGCTTAGGAGGCTGGGTTTTTCCTTCTTTCACCTTTATATTGGCGACCTTTCCAGAATCCCCTTTTGAGACGGACGGCAAAATGATATCATCGTCTTCTTTGTCATTTTGGAAAATCACTTTGCGCCATCCCTCTTGAATCTGCTGCTTTCCTTTAGAAATGAATTCGGCACGCTTATCGACAAGCGTTTTAATGGTGGTGTAATCGAAAATGGCTTTCTCATAATGGGCCGCAATCAAGCGGCGTACCACCAAGTCATAAATATTCCGTTCTTCAGCTGAAAGTCGCTTTGGATCGGTTACCTGCTCCGTCGGGATGATAGCATAGTGATCAGTCACTTTCTTTTCATTTACAAACCGTTTATTATTCATGATGTTCGGTTGTGGCAAGGGAAACAGGGATTCATATTCCGAAAATCCGCTTAGTTTTTGCAAAATATCGGGAAATGTTTCAGCTTCCCCCTCCGTCACATAATTGGAATCTGAACGTGGATAAGAAACGATCCCTTTTTGATATAAACTTTGTACGATATCAAGCGTCTGTTTCGGTGAATATTTATAAATCTTGTTCACAGTCGCTTGCAATGAAGAGAGGTTAAATAACAAAGGCGGCTGAAATTCTTTCCTTTCTGTATCCATTTCAGCTATTTCAGCTTCCTTATCCTTGCAAAAAGCGGCAATTTTATCAGCCATTTCTTTTGTCTTGATTCTCGGATCATTGTTCTGCTGCCATTTTCCCTTATATTTCTTCCCATCCATCTTGAAGTCAGCGAACACTTCCCAGAACGGTTCGGATTTGAATTGCTCAATTTCCATTTCCCGCTTCACAATCAGGGCGAGTGTCGGTGTCTGAACCCTTCCAGCTGAAAACACATCCGAAACGCCCCTTTGTTTCAATAAAATACTATACGCTCTCGACGCATTCATTCCCACAACCCAGTCCGCGCAAGCTCTAGTATACGCTTCATAATAGAGCGGCCTGGTTTTTTCCTCACTCTTCAGATTTTGGAATCCCTCATAAATCGCTTTTGGGGTCAAAGAGGAAATCCATAACCGTTTCATCGGTTTATTGACATTGCATAGATTAACGATGTTGCGTACAATCAATTCTCCTTCACGCCCGGCATCACCTGCATGAATGATTTCATCGACTTCCGGTTTCCTAAGCAAAGTCTTCACAACATTGAATTGCTTTGCCTTTTGTCGTGTCACTTCATATTGAAATTTCTCAGGAATCATCGGCAATGTTTCCATCGACCATTTTTTCCATTTTGAATGATAGGTTTCCGGCGAAACGAGTTGACATAAATGCCCGACGGCCCAAGTTACATAAGCTCCATCGGGAAAAATTTCATTCGGCATGATTTCTATATAACCTTGCTGTTTCTTCTTTTTAAATTGAGCCGCAAGCGTTGAACCTTGATCGGGTTTCTCCGCAATGATTAGCTTCATGTTCATCTTCACCTAATCCGTAAAAAAATATCTTCCCCTATCATTATACCTTAATTATCACAATCGGCTAGATATGACTTCGTTTTTACTGAACTGTCCCGGAAAAGCATGAAATGATTTCTTTACTGCGACGAAGATTGGGAATTTCCGGCTGATGATAAAAGCAGTCGAATAGGCAGATTAATTTACAAAAAAACTAGCTTCATTAATGGATGGCCAACCGGAACGTTAATTGGCAAAAGAACTAAAGAAAAACTTATTACTTTACAAAATGTATATAACTTTCTTTTGTTATTCCGAATTGCCTGAAAATATCTTCAGTTTTTGGTTTAAAATAGGAATAATGTAAGATAAATCTATTTTTCTTGTATGATAAAGTAGAATAGTAGGAAAATGAATCGAAGGATGTGGTAATATTTGATGTTAAATGTAAAAAAAATGTCGTTTGTTGTTTTTATTTGTTTCTTGTTTTTTATACCAAATTCAATCTTTGCTCAAGAAATTTTACACAATGGAAGTAAAGGACAAGCAGTTTATGACTTACAAGAAAATTTAAAGAAAATGGGTTATTTTAAAAGTCAACCAACAGGGTATTATGGTTCAATTACTGATCATGCAGTTAAACAACTTCAACAAGATTCTGGAATATTAACAGATGGAGTTTTCGGATTCCAAACACAACAAAAATTAAATAGTATTGAAATGATGGCCAGGGTTGTTTATGGAGAAGCTCGAGGAGAAACTTATGAAGGAAAAGTAGCTGTCGCTGCAGTAATTTTGAACCGAATGTCAACGCCAGGTTTTCCTAAAAATACTTACGATGTTATTTTCCAGACAAATGCTTTTACAGCTGTACATGATGGGCAATATTATTTGACCCCAAATAGCTATTCTTATCGAGCTGTTATTGATGCATTACAGGGTTGGGATCCTACTCATGGTTCTGTTTATTATTATAATCCGTTCTTGGCAACAGATGAATGGATTTTCACAAGGCAAACAGTCATTAGAATAGGCAACCACTTATTTGCAAAGTAAAACTATTACATACATATTGAGGAATGATATTTTTATAGTTTCGTATTATAAATATCCCATTAACTATGTCGTGTGGTATAAAAGGTCGGGCAGTATTTGCCCGACCTTTTTGGTGGCACCCCCATAAGAAAAAACTGCCTTAAAGACAGCTACGATCTTCAGCTAACGCACCCGCTAGTTGAAAAGAGTGAAAGTTAAATTGTACCTTTCATTCTAATTACTTTCACACCTAACTCAAAGTTCTAGCATTGCTTTTTTTAAAGCTATTGCTTGCTTGTTACTAGGTGACACATGAAGGTGATATTCATCAACTCCATTGTTTTTAAAGAACTGAATCATAAATCAGCCATTTAGTTCAATATCTATCTCCTTAAACTTTTGAATTATATTTGATGTTTCCCCTTATTTTCCGTACCCATTTGCTTATAAACAATAGTAAGTACTTTTCCCTTGGTTCCAAAAGAAAAAAGCGATTACCTGGTATAGGAACCGCCTTCAACAATCTTTGCAAATTCATCAAGAGTAGTTGAATACTTGATATAAATTCGTGGTAAAAGATAAAGTTCGTCTTTAATGCCCTTCACAGAAAATAGTTCAGGTGTTGTCGTAAGTCCAAATAAATAATATTTCTTCGTTTCTTCTACGACTTTGTCATTGAAATTTCCGTATGGATACGCAAGAGCATTAACTGGTTTGCCTGTTATTTTTTGAATTTTATCTTTGGACCCTTTCAGTTCATATTCATAATTTTTTATTTCCGTCAAATCAGGATGTGTAGCAGTATGAGACTGGATTGAGATTATACCCGAATCAGCCATCATTTTTAAATCCGATTTAGATAATCGGTTTGAACGACCGATAAAGTCAGAAATAACAAAAATGGTACCACTTGGTTTAAAACGTTCGTCTTTAAGTTTTTGAAAGATAGCGAATGCATTCAGATTGTTTTTGTATCCGTCATCTAAGGTAATGAAAATGGGTTTATTTGCTTTATAAATGTCTTGCCAACGATCGAAAGTTAATAATGTGTAGCCATGTTCTTTTAAATAAATCATTTGTTTCTGGAAATTATCAGGAGTTACATATAGCTCCTTAGAACCTTGCCCAGTAAACTCGTCAATCGAATGATAAACTAAAATAGGTACTTTTCGTTGAGCAAAAACTTGTGATGGAAGAATTAAAATAAGAAGACATAGGAAAAACATTACAAGCTTTTTCATAAAATTCCTCGCTTTGCATCATTTTTTATATCTTTTCAATTTATTGTGCCTCAGGAAGCATGGTTCTATTATGATTTCTCCCATTTTTAATTTTATCTCCCATTGATCAATGGTGACTTTGATAATCCCATATGAAAAACTAATTTCTTAAAACACTAATGAATCAGACTAACTGCCACATTAGCTCTATAAGAAAAAGAGCTGCCAAAGCAACTCCCTTAGCATTCCTGTTGATTGTTAAATATCAGGTTTAAAAAAAATGGAACCCCTCAGTAAGATACGAGTATAGAGACCAATCTAACTCAAAGTCTTAAGGAGGTAGCCCTACTATGAATTTTAAAATGCAAAACAAAATAAACTAATTGAGAGAATTACGGATCAACATCTAGTTGTTGGTGTGGATATTGCCCAACACGTACACGTGGCCCGTGCTGATGGTTAGGAGGAGCATATATCGAGTAAAGGTTTAGCGGAATATTACCTGAATTGGTTACATTATGCCAAAATATTGTATTTATTGGTCTTCTTATTAACAACTCGTCCAAACCAATCAATACTTTCATCATAGAATGAATATAAATGATTATAAGATATGGAGGAAACAAACCAGTGAGTGACACAGATTTTTCAAATGATTCTCCCAAGGGCCCAAAAGGAAGATTAATTACTGGCCATTCAAATGAGTTTACTTCAGATACACTTGGCTTTCTTACCCGTTTAGCAAATGAATATGGAGAAGTTGCTAAAATTCGTTTTGGACCTTTCCAAAATGTTTACTTCATTTCAAATCCAGATTTAATTAAGCAGGTACTTGTAACAAAACAAAAATCCTTCTTGAAATCAAATGACTTCCAAGCTTTAAAACCATTACTCGGAGAAGGCCTTCTTACAAGTGAAAAGGAAATTCACATGCGCCAAAGAAGGCTTATTCAACCTTCTTTCAAAAAATCTCATATTAGCAATTATGCACAGGATATGATTGATATAACAATGAACTATATTTCCACTTGGAAAAACAGGGAAGAACGGATTATTACGGAGGATATGATGAGCCTTGCTCTCGGTATCATCAGCAAGACCATGTTCAGTTTGAACCTCAAAGAAGGATATGACGAGCTCGGGGAACCTATAGAAGCATCTATGAGAATTGCTGTTAAAAGGATGAGAACACTTCTTCACTTGCCACTATGGGTTCCAACTAAAAATAACCGAGAATATAAAAATTCGATACAAAGACTTGATACAGTGATTTTTAACATTATTGAAAAACGTAGGGCAGATTCAGAGAGACATGAGGACATGCTTGGGATTTTAATGGATGCTCGAGATGATGAGGATGGCTTAGGTATGACAAACCAACAGGTACGTGATGAGCTAATGACCATTTTCCTTGCCGGTCACGAAACAACTGCAAACGTGCTTTCCTGGACCTTATACTTGCTTTCACAACACCCTGAAGTGGAAACTAAACTTTTCAATGAAATAGATAACGTAATCGGCGATCGTAACCCTGCTCCTGGCGATTATATGAAATTAACGTACACACAAAATATTATCAATGAATCAATGCGCATATACCCTCCTGGCTATATCATATCACGGAAAGTGGAGGAGGATGTGGCAATAGGAGGATATCATTTTAAAAAAGGCGATATGATCCTGTTAAGTCAGTATGTGATGCACCACAAGCAAGAGTATTTTGATAATCCAGAGTCTTTTAATCCAGAGCGATTTGAAAACAACTTTGTGAAAACTCTACCTCAGTTCGCTTACTTTCCGTTTGGCGGAGGGGCAAGAGTTTGTATCGGTAATCATTTCGCAATGATGGAAGCTGTGCTTGTCCTAGCGTGCATTGCTCAACGATATCGGATAAGGCTGGCGCCGGACCATCATGAAGTAAAGCCACTTCCGTCTATTACTCTCAGACCGAAGCGTGGATTGCGCATGGTAGTCGAAGAGAGGAATATAGGAGGTATCCAACAAGAAGATTCTGAAATTTAAAGGAATTAATGAACAAAGTTGTCACTCTACACCTAGGGAAGATCCCCCTTAGTTCCATAAAAAAGACTGCCGCATCAACTAGTTTTTGAAGTAAACCAGCTAGGCTTCGACACAGTAGAAAGTGGTTCTTTAAGTGATTCGCGGAGACAACAGCCAGGAACTCCTGCATAATGCACAGAACTAACAAAAGAAGAACCAACAAAAGCATTGGAAAAAGCAAATAAAGAAAAAGCCCCATTTCTACGGGATAAGGTAATAGAAAAGTTATCAGCTTCTAACCTCAAACCCCTCTCAAGTAAAGATATTGTGAATATGAACAGAGAAATATATAATTCATAAAACAAAAAGGTGCACTCAGTTTAAAGTGCACCTTTTTGCATATCCATATATCCCCATAAAGTTTTGCCTCTTTCCTTTATGCCGCCAAACAATCCAAAATATTATTGGTAATTCTGAGAGATTACAAAAGTCCTTCCAGTCCGATTCAATTTTTTTCAATACATAATCTAAGTATGATTGTATTTTAAATCTCTCTTCTACTAAACTCCCTCTATAAACATTGATGTATCAACGAGGAAATTGAAGCGGAAGACTTAAACAGAGTATTGAAATTCTGGTTTTATTACTAATTTCGAACTGTTCCGGAAAAGCATGAAATGACAGCTTTACTTCGGATAAGATCGGGAATGTTGATTAGTTTGGGTAAGGTTTGACCATGATAATCTATCTATAAAAGACAGTGAATATACTGGTTATGAACTTTCAATGGAGATTTTCTTCATCAATCGTTTTAATTTATCTTCTGTAGCTGTTCCCTCTACTGGTGTATAGATACTGCACCTTAAGTCCATGTCCCCCTGGACTTGGAGAGAAGTTAAATTAAACAGCATCTTTCCCGCTTTAGCATGTCTAAATTCAATCATCATTTCTGGAGCTTTGCTCACTTGACTTTCTTGCCATAAAGATTGAAATTCCGGGTGGGAATCACTCATTTCATTAATAAATAGGCTATACCATTCATCCCCTAAGTAGTGACCATAATAGGCACGAAAAATGGCAAGAAACCCTTTAACAAAATGCTCCCAATTCACAGCTAATGCTTTTAATTCTTTTCTTGTAAATATTAGATGGATCAAATTTCGTTGGTCGTCCGGGAGTTGTTCAAAATCTAAAAATACATGAGAAGCAGCATTGTTCCAGCCTACAATATGACAATGTCGATCTGTAATGATAGTAGGGCAATACGTTAACTCAGCTAAAATTCTTTCCAAAGAAGGACTTAGTTTTGGCTGATCCTTCTTTCGATGAATAATGGATGATTTCACCTCTAAAGCTAAATCATATAAATACTCCCGTTCATCATTATTTAATTGTAGAGCTGTAGATATGCAATCCAATACGCTTGTGGAGACCTTTATATCCCGCCCTTGCTCTAGCCACGTATACCAAGTAGTACTGACTCCCGCCAAATGTGCAACTTCTTCTCTTCGTAAGCCAGGTGTTCTTCTCCGTGTACCAGCAGGTATACCTATAGATTCAGGCTTTATTTGGGATCGCTTCGATTTCAAAAATGAAGACAAAGCTTCAAGCCTGGTTTTATCATTCATTTCTAAAACCACCTTCATAACAAATTAAACTAGTAGTTATTATACCAGGATAAACACTCACTTGTAATAGGATAACCCCGAAGTATAATACAAGTATACTATTCATTTGGAGTGATGGAAAATGGAAAGAGTCGTTATTACAGGAATGGGAGTAGTCTCTCCTATTGGAAACAACGTAGAAAAATTTTGGAGGAATCTGACTGAAGGGAAGTCTGGCATTTCCTCTATTGATACATTTGACGTAAGCAATCATAAAGCAAAAATTGCAGGAATTATTCGTGATTTTAATGCAGATGAGATCTTGGGAAAAAATGAAGCACGACGTCTAGATCGCTTTACTCAATTTGCTTTGGCTGCTGCTGAACAAGCTTGGGCTGATTCTTATTTAGATATTGATGATGTCAATCTGGAAAGACTTGGCGTATATGTTGGTTCGGGGATAGGAGGAATTGAAACATTTATTGATAATGTGGATACTCTTCGAGAGAAAGGTCCTAGAAGAGTCAGTCCAACCCTGGTACCAGCCATGATTTCAAATGCTGCCGCGGCCCAAATTAGTATTAAGTGGAACGCAATGGGACCTACTATGTCACCTGTTTCCGCTTGTGCGATCGGTAATACAGCTATTGGTGAAGCATTCAGACTTATTCGCTTTGGAGAAGCTGATGCCGTTTTTGCAGGAGGAGCAGAGGCAGCTATAACAGATTTATCGTTAGCTAGTTTTGGCAATGCTACAGCATTATCAACGAGAAACGATAATCCAACTAAAGCTAGCCGTCCTTTTGATGTAAATCGAGATGGATTTGTCATGTCAGAAGGAGCAGGAATTTTAATCTTGGAATCTTTGTCTCACGCTTTACGTAGAAACGCAAAAATTCACGCTGAAGTCATTGGGTATGGTGCAAGTTCTGATGCCTATCATATGGTGGCTACACACCCAGAAGGTAAAGGAGCCTATCTTGCAATGAAAATGGCTTTGAAAAACGCAAAAATTTCTCCTGAAGAGATTGATGTCATTAGCGCTCATGCAACAAGTACAGAAGTTGGAGATCGTTCTGAGACACTGGCAATTAAAAAACTATTTGAATCAAAAGCTTATCAACTCCCAATAACAGCTAATAAATCTATGCTTGGTCACATGTTAGGAGCAGCTGGAGGCGTGGAAGCAATTGCTTTGGCAAAAAGTTTACAGGAAGGAATCATTCCTCCAACCATCAACTTGGAAAAGCCTGACTCATTATGTGATTTAGATTATGTACCGGGTATTGCCCGTAAGGTGAAAATAAATACTGGTCTATCCAATTCATTTGGTTTTGGAGGCCATAACGCAGCAATCGTTTTAAAAAAATATGAGTGAATTAACTTTTGCATCATATTTTTAAATTAAAGATCCTCAAGAGAAACGAATTCTACAAATTAGGCACGATAGCTTTATTTTCTGCATTGGCAAATGATGAAGAAGGGAAACAAAAGGAATTAGATAAAATGAGAGCTCACGTTAAAAGACTTAAGAATGAAAAAAAGAAATCTAAATAAAGAAAGGATAATGTAATGGCGATAAAGTGGACTAAAGATGAAGAAAAATTACTTGAAGAAAAAACAATATTATCTACAATCGAGGAATTAGAAGCTCTATTTCCTGATAAGGATAGATCAGAAATAATAAAGAAAATGCTTCAATTGTAAAGGTCTATGGAAGTTAAATATTTTCAAACTTTAACGAACATAAATACTGGCTGTTGTGAGGTAAATAGAAAGTTTCCTTATTATTTAAGTGATTTTTTACAATATTCGGCAAAATTTAAGTACTATTTGATTTATACAAAAAGCTCGGTTAGTCAAAAAGCCGAGCTTTTGTTACTCTATTTTTTCCATTTTCCAAAGCATTCATAATAACATTCGTAAATATTTTTCGAAGTTAACTCCTTCTACTTTAGGAATTTGCTCCAAGGAGGAATCATTGATAGCCTCTGTCAGGAATGCCACTGCGAGCTGTACGGATTTTTCTAAGTTCTCTCCACGCATCATGCTTCCCATAATCACAGATGCAAATAAATCACCAGTACCTGAATAGCTTTCACCGTTATACTGCGTCGCACTATAAAAGGTTCTACTTCCGTCCAAATACATATTTCCGATAAACTGCTTCTCTGAATCTGCTGACGGTGGATTCATTCCAGTGATGATAACCTGGGCTCCCGTTTCTTGCTGCAACATATTCCCTGCTTCTTCTATCGCTTTAATATAGTCCTCTTCGTTTGAATAGCTATGCAGCTTTTCATAAGGCAATCCGGTTAATAAACAGCACTCTGTAACATTTGGTGTAATGACATCTGCACGCTTCACCAGTTCTCTCATAAGTACCAGTAATTCATCGGTAAAAAGTTTATAGACTTCTCCTATATCCCCCATTACTGGATCAACAAGTAAAATGGTTTCTTTTGTATAAAATTTATCTAAAAAATGGAAAATATTATTAATTTGCTCTTCACCAGTAACGAAGCCGGTATAGATTCCATCAAAGGTTACATTAAGCTTGCTCCATTCTTCTATAAAGTATTTCATTTTGGATGTAAAATCTTCACAAAAAAAACTTGGATATCCGGTTTGCGCAGTCAATATGGCCGTTGGTAAAGGGCATGCCTGCACGCCCATGACCGAAAGAACCGGAATTGCAGCTGTTAATGAACATTTTCCAAAAGATGATAAATCCTGTAGTACAGCAACTTTTTTCATAATAACCTCCATATGGCCTATCCACTTTAAACTTTATTTATCTTATCATAAATCAGCTAAAAACAGTCATCTCCTCTCTCTTTTCAATACGTATAATATCTGTATTTTTTAAACTGACCTCATAGTTTTTTAATAAATTGACACTTTTATAGACACCAGTCTTTTGCTAAAATCATAGGAAAATTCTAGTTAGGAAGGTTTACAGATATGCAAAATACACAAAGTTATTCAAAGTCAAGTCAAAAAACTATGGATCTAATTATTACCGCAATGTTGATTGCACTTGTGTTCCTATCTACTTTCTTTTTGAATATTAAACTGCCAATTTCCGCAAATGGAGGGTTAGTTCATCTAGGAACAGCTATGCTTTTTATTGCATCTATTTTATTTGGTCCTAAAAAAGCAGCTCTTGCTGGTGCGATAGGAATGGGGTTATTTGATATAGTTGGAGGGTGGGCATTGTGGGCACCTATCACCATTGTGGCGCGTGGTTTGCAAGGATATATAGTTGGTAAAATCGCTTGGTCAAAGGGTCGCAACGGTACAAGCATTGCTTTCAATGTAATAGCAACAATCGTTTCCATTCCATTTATGATAGCTGTTTATTATATTGGTGAAGGGATTCTATACGGTAATTGGATTGCACCTTTAGCTTCGATACCTGGAGATCTCGTTCAAAATATATTAGGAATTATCGTTGCCGTTCCAGTTTGTGTGGCTTTGAAAAAGGTTCCTTATTTTAAGTAAATTCGCTATAAAGGTAAACGTCAAGTAGCCCCCAAATACTACATGGATGGTGTATTTGGGGACTATGTTTTGTTTGCTTCCCTTTTTATCGGTACTCTGCATGCAGAGGGTAAACTAGATGACCACGGCAAGACTTTATCTATTTCTTTTTTATTCGTAAGATCCATAAGAGTTTTTTTTCAGGATTGTTCTCGCATATACGGCTTGATGTCCTTGTTTTTGATGAAAAGCAAATCCATCAAGAAGCCACCTCAGTTGCCTTCTTGAATTGGTGAGTGGGACATTCAATGTTGAGTTGGCCAGTCAAATTCCCCTTTTTCTAATCTGCGATAGTGCAACCAAAACCCATTATGTTCCCACACGAGAATCTTTAGTTTATCGCGTGAGCGATTGCAAAAGACAAATAAACAAGAGGAAAAGGGATCTAAGTCAAACTCTTCCTTCACAATGGCTGCCAGTCCATCAATGGCTTTACGTAGGTCTGTAACTCCTTGTGCGATACATACCCTTCCAATGGCTGTTTCTTCTGACATCATAGCTTTTTAACCGTCTGCATCACTTGTAGAAGCATATGGGGAGTAAAAGGTGCATCTATTTCAATTGTAGCTTCTTTAAAATGAATGCGGATGTTGGTATGTATTTTTTCTTCTATAGGAGGGACATTCATAGATATCCATTTTGTACGTTTACTTTCATTCGGATCTTTCACTTGAGGTGATAATTTCTTGAGCCAGTAATAGAGCCGATGAACCGGTAGATTCTGTTTTTGACACCAAGCAGCTTTGGATAATCCACTTTCTTTAAAATCTTGGATGTGGGCTTCCCATTCCTTCTTTATAAGTGGTTTTGTCATAAAAAACCTCCACATATAGGATGTAAGGAGATTATCTCATGCCTTATTTACAAATTGTAGGTGGGGAATATTTGGCGCTTACAGAGAAACTTAGTTAGTTACCATAATCAGTCACAACGAAAAAGCCCTTTTTTCTTAAGGGCTTTTCTTATGTTCATAAAGCCATATTTTTCAAATACCTATTAGCTACATCGATTAATTTAGTTAAAAACAGTTAAGATTCCGAAGTAAAAAAATTTAAGCCTTATCACTCTCACTCTTATTGGTATTGCACCACAAACAATGATTCTTCATTATCTTTTATCATAAATAAACAAGGTTTAAATTTTTCTTCTATTAAGAAACTGACCATAAAAAAGATCTAGTGCAAATGACTAGATTCTCTTTTTAATATCTTCCCTTATCGATTCAATGATAGTACCTGATAAATTTGCTGGAAGAGATGAACCATCCTCAAAAACCCATGTATTAATTATTTCAAGATCTTCTTTTTTAAAAGTAATGCTATAATCTTTTTCATTGTGAGTAAAATCGGCTGTAACCGATTCTTCACCATCAAACTCGTCATCAATAATCATATTTTTTATTTCATATGGCTTCACGATGTAATCTCCTTTTTATCATTCTTGTATATAGAATGGGCTTTATATGATTGTTTATTCATTTTTTACAGCAAATCAAATACCGAAGGTTTATTTCAGGTGATGAAAGCATTAAAACCATTCAGAAATCAAAAGGTCTAGGTATCGAGCATTCATATTTTCTCTCCTTCGGTTCTTCATTATTCAAATAATAATAATCCCCCCAAAAGGTTATATAACCAAAAAACCCTTATAGGTTAATTTACTTTATATTAACTCAATCATTTATTAAGAATGAATTAGGTTACCCACATGTTTTTTCTTTTATAGACTCTTTTCCTGAATTGTTCCAGGAGCGCTTGACTATGAAGAATGGAGATTTCAGGCTGATGATAGAACTTTTATTAATATAGGAAGATAAATAGGATTAGGGGAAAATCGAAGCATATGCAAAAGGAAGCAAATTGCACTGTTGAATGTCCTCTTCCTGGTTTTTCTTATAAACCAAACAACAATAAAACAAGCGTTACTTACTGATCAAAGTAAGTAACGCTTGTTCTCCAATCCTTACCCAAGCAATGATTAGTGGGTACTTTTTCTTTTCTACGTTAACATAGGAACTAACTAATGGCTTTATTAGGATTCCCCATCTCCATTATCAAAAAATGCATCAAATCCCCCATCAAAATCCTCTGTTGCCTCTTCAAACATTTCCTCAATATCAAAACCTTCCATCATCTCAGTAAATAGCATCGTCCCTAAAACACCCACTGCTAATCCACCAACCATTCCAGGTATAGCGCCAGGTATAGCGTTTAATTGGGAAGCGCGACCATGATGCTGGTTTGCGGAATAAGAGAAAGGCTGTGTAAAAGCATAAGGCTGATCAATGGCTTCCGATATATATTTTCCTAGTAGTTTTTCAAGTCCGGCTTCATTTTCAAGAACATTTTGATTTAAATGAAACTCACGTTTTGCTTCAATTTCCTTGTATCCGCTTTTACAGTCAACTTCCATCCAAACCCGGATACCTGATTCTTCATTGGCAAAACGCATTTCAACTTCATTTACTTGTCCCATGAATTGTTGAGTGGGAAAAAAAGCAAATTCCTGTCCATATTTGTCGAGTTTACCGGAGTCAGCTGTCTCGCGAAAACCTAATTGAGTCATTGCATTAAAAATGGCTTGAAGAGAATTCTGGGGTTGGATGACTAGCCGGTCTACATCTTTGCGGTCAACCCCCCCCTCAATATCAAGATGTGTATCCAGATAGTATGAGACAGTTCCCCTTGAAATAGGTATATTCGTAGGCAGGACGTAATGAAAAGGAATGACCTTACGTTCTTTGGGGTGAATACACTCTCGATTAACTAATGGTATATGGGCAACTTCCTTAGAAACGCTTTCTTGTTTTAATACCACATTCATCATAAGCCGGACAGTCAATTGATTAATGTTCTGTTCCACCTCACCCCCTTGAATGACAACCTCCCCTTGGATGCTTTCTCCCGCTTGATAATTACGATTACCGCATTGTAAATCTACAGTTGCGGCTCCTTTTCCTAAACTTGCTAAAATCTTTTTGAACATGCTTCTTCTTCCCTTCGAAATTATCTCAAACCGTCTTAAGAATATGTAAGTAAAATGGGGAGTAATAAGAAATGACAAGAAATCCATTCGCATTTCATGAAATTTCTAAATTACTCTTGATGTAATACGTCGAAGAAGGAAAATAGTTTCAAATGAATTTACTGCAGTAGGTGATTTTCATATGAAAAAGGAGTAAGTAAAACACCCTCTTGAATGCATGCGCTTACATTTATTTCCGCATTGACACTTCTCTTTTTGTCAACAGTTCCGTCCAAAATAAAAACGAAAGGCAACACTAAGATTTAAATAATTTAAGTTCATTTAAATCTTACAGGGCAAAGGAATATTCCTATCTAAGATATGTAGAAATAACCGTCTTCACTTAGTACTTAAAGGATGTAAGAAACTATATTATAATTTTTTTATTAAGGATTGTAACTCATCTTGAAGGTTTCCTTTCGAAAAAGCAGAGTGCAGAATTTCATGAACAGTATTTAAGGAAATTTGTAGTTTTTCTTCACCTATTCTAGTTAAACGTGTGTAAATACCTCGTCGATCATCTTCGCATATTTGCCTTTGTAAAACGCCGCAGCTTTTTGCTTCCAGTCTGACTACCAGCCTAGATATAGCACTTTGACTTAATCCTACCATTTCTTGTAATTGTTGTAGCCTCAATTGTTTTTCGCTTGTTTTGGATAAAAAGTATAGAACGTAAAACTCTTTTAACGAAAGGTTATGATTTTTTTGCAAAGCACTTTCCAGCTCATTCGTAATGCTCATTTGAATATTAGTAAGAGATAGCCAATTATCTAAATACTTCTTTTCTTGGTTGTTCTTCATGCACATTCCACCCTGTTCTATCCTTTATAATTAAAATTGATTATCTTCATTCAATTAAATTGTTCTAATTCATTAAAAATTAATTTTCCAAAGCCTAAATTTAATGATTTAACTTTTTGAAAAAGTACGTGCCATATTGGCAGTTTCCATGTTGTTAAATTGTTCTCTTCATTTTAGACGAGTTTCTTCTTTTTGTCTAAGTTTGAATTACTCCATAAAAAAACAGTCAAAATGACTGCTCCTTTTTTCATGAATTCAGTGTAACTGAACAGGATCCAATTTCATTTCCACCCCAATTTAGTGAAAGCTTGTCTTGGTCTGAAAGAGGTCCTACACCACTTGGAGTACCTGTAAAAATAATATCTCCTTTCCCAAGTCCAAAATGCTCTTCTGTAAATTCTATAATCGTTTGCAAATCAAATAGTAAGTCTTTAATATTTCCGACTTGTACACGCTCTCCATTCTTTAACAAGGAAAAATCTAATTGTTCACATGCTTCGACACCTGGAAATGGAATGAACTCACTAACAACAGCAGAATTTTTGAAACCTTTAGCCAAAAGCCAAGGGTGCTGTTTTTGTTTTAACTGTGATTGAACATCTCTAAGCGTTAAATCCAACCCAATGGCCATCGCATCTACCATTTCGTCTACTTTCATTCCTGATTCGTACTGCTTTGCGATATGTATGACAAGTTCAGTTTCAAAGTGAACGGAACCCTGATTACCCGGCAAAGTAATTGACTGGCCTTTTGCTTCCACAAGCGAATGAGTCGGTTTTGAAAATAAAAAAGGGGAAGTTGGTATTTCATTATTCAATTCTTTTGCATGCAAGGCATAGTTTCGACCTACACAATAGATATTTTTAATGTCTTTCATCATAAAGCTCACTCTTTTCTTTTTAGAAATTAAAATTAATGAATGGCTCTTTTCGTAAAGATTGTTGTTTTTAAAACAAAACGATTTAAGGTTGATTGGAGAGCAAGTGCGAGACTCCTGCGGGAGCAGCGGGACAGGCGAGACCCCACAGGCGTTTAGCCGAGAAGGCTCACCGCCCGCCGCATCTGGAGGGGAAATCAACCACACCGCTTTACTTGGTAAATAGCAACAAAATATGCGAAACCAGCCTAATGAATAGTAAAGGGTAAATATTAAGAAATGATTGCCACTTTCCCTTGTCATGGCAATCGTCGTTTAATAGTCAGCCAGATTAATAATCACAAATTTAAATAAGAAAAAATCCTCTGATTTAAGTATATTTTATATTTTTCTGACTCTTTATACAACCGTTATACCTGTTAAAAGAAAATCCATTTCGATAACATAATTCCATTTCCGTACAATATGTAAAAATAATCATAACGGATTAGAAGAATAGCTATAAAGAAATTTTTCACGTTCTTTGATGGAACATACCGGATTTATTGCATTCTCTTCTTTTGCTTTATAAAGTGTTTAAACAACCTTCAGAACCAATTCTTCATTTGCACAAATAACATCGTCCCATTCATTTTTTGTAACTTTTTCCATCCAAGGCGATTTATAGCGAAATATTTTTGTCCTTGGATCCATTAAATCATGGCTAGTTCGACTGCATAATTCGTGCGAGTTCTTTTTCTAAAACAGCGGGCTCGTTTGCGTAATTGTAAATCCCTAAAAACTTCTCTATAGCCTCTGGATGGGAACTGATCAGCTTGTTGACAGCTTCCTGTTGTTCAGATATGCGTTCATTCTTCGAAATTTGGCATCCCATGTGAAACCGAACCATAAACACATTTTCTATTGCCTTTTGATATTCTTCAGACATTTGATTTGATTTATTGGATTGCCCCTTATATTTTAATAGAATATTGGATAATATACGTGCTCCACATATAGCATCATGGATCCCCTGCGCCATGCCAGGATCTTTAAAACAAACCGCATCACCAACCAACGCCCATCCTTTTCCCATTCCCTTATACCAGTAATTATCATATCCCAGTATACCTTTGACAGGTTCAGCGATTTCAGCATCTTTCAAGCGAGCTCCAATTGTTGTATTAGGAAAGTTATCTGTCAAGAGATTGCGCAGACAGCTTTCCGGATTTGATTTCAACCGTTCTATCAATTCCTTATTTTCTAATGGGAAAATGCCGACAATAACATATAAATCATCATTCGTCGGAAAGAGAATGGCTGTGTTATCTTTTCTCTTGTATACTTCAAATTTAGGGACATGATCATGGCGAAATCCAGAAAAATACCCAAAATGGATGCCGACTGTTGCCGAAATACTTGTTATGAGTTCACTTTTTACCAGCTTGCGAATAATAGAGGATCGGCCGTCTGCCCCCACTACCAGGCGAGCTAAAAATTCTTGCTTCTTGTTGTTGCCGTCTAAACCTTTCACGCCTATTACTGTTTCGTCATCACGGATGACATCCGTCACACGAAATCCTTCTAAAACGGTAACATTCATTTGAGATTTGGCCTGTTCAAGTAGGATATGATCGAGATAAGTTCTCCTAATGCAATAACAATTGTCCTCACCGTAAACCACAGGGATGAGTCCTTCTATCACGGTATCCTCAAATTGAAATTTAATATCCCGTACCGGCGGTGCATTTGTTTCCACTAACTTGTCCATTACACCAATTTCTCGAAGAAGAGCGACAGTATTATTGAAAAAGGTATTGGTTGATAATGTGTCCCTTGGAAAAGTCGATCGGTCAACTAACAACACTTGAAAACCTGCCTTAGCAAGATAAATTGCCAGAGCAGAGCCGGCACATCCAGCACCGGTAATGATGACGTCATACATCTTATTCATCGGATCACTCCTTTTTCAAGTACCATGATTGACTTGCTTATCCATTAGCAGAGTTTGATAAAAATATACTACATACATAAAAGTATGGAAGTTAAAACAAAAAAAGTACAGAGAATTCCAAGGTCGATCTCATCTATGTTAATGGTCAATTTTTACTTCTTCTTTTAGAACTCCCTCAGTTAATTAAGGATTTCATCCCACTGGTTAGAGTAATTACAAAGGCACTTCCCCTACCCCACTAGCATATACAAAAAAGCATTGGTATATTGTTTGCATCTTTATACCACCAAGTGTAAATAACAGTCCATATTTCCAAATCGGTTTCAAGTAAAGTGTAATAAGTAGTGCTACTTCTAGGATTACATGATATGTATTATCAGGGGGAATTTTAAAAAGCCAGAATTCAAAAGCAACGAATAGCCGCACATAATAAAAAACCATAGTCCTTTATTGGAGATGTCCTTGATTGGTAAGAATAAATCCATTTATTTTGACAAAAAAAAGAGCCAACAAGTTGTTGACTCTTTGATTTAAAAAGTAGAAGCTAAATCTTTTGATCGTGCTATAGCATTTTCTTTTATTTCTTGTGCTTTATCAGGCATTGCTGCATGTCCTTCAACGAATACACCTTCAAAGGAAGGCACTCCGAAGAATTGCATGATGATTTTTAGATACCGGTGACCCATTTCCATTTCAGCAGCAGGTCCTTCTGAATAAATACCACCACGAGCTTGAATATGCAAGGCTTTCTTATCAGTTAAAAGACCAACTGGGCCTTGTTCGGTGTATTTAAATGATTTACCTGCAACAGCTACAGAATCTATATATGCTTTCATTACTGGCGGGAATGAAAAATTCCATAAAGGTGTTACAAATATATATTTATCGGCAGCTATAAATTGCTCACATAACTCTGAGAGTCGACTAACTTTTGCTTTCTCATCCGCCGAAAGTTCTTCAAGGCCCTTTCCTGATTGAAGTTTCCCCCAACCACTGAAAACATCTACATCAATTTCAGGAATATTTTCTTTATAAAGGTCAATATTCACTATTTCATGGCTAGGATTTACTTCTTTGTAAGTGTCAATAAATGCTTTTCCAACGGCCATACTGTAAGATTGTTTATCATCATGAGGATGAGCTGTGATGTACAATACCTTAGTCATTCTGTATCTTTCCTTTCTTTTAACATATTTGAACATTCTAGTTTGTCTCGGAAATTAAACATTTATACAATTACTCGAACTAAAATAACTTTAATTGATAAGTATAAAATTCTCCGTTACCCGCCCATAAATCGCAGATTTAAGGAAGGTATAAATCTTCTTTCAAGTTTTGAGAAAGAATGTGAATTTGGGATATGATATAACAAGACAATCCGGTTATTTTTAGGAGGCTTTATAAAATGACGAATTCAATAAAATTTGACCTGCACACTCACCATGAACGATGTGGACATGCTATCGGCACAATTGAGGATTATGTAAAACAAGCCATTGAATACGGTTTGCAATATATTGGGATTTCTGATCATTCTCCATATTTCTATAGTGAGGACGACCATCTCTACCCAACTATCGCAATGGCAAAAAGTGAACTTGTCCCTTATATTGAGGAAGTTCTTCGCTTAAAAGAAACATATGAAGGTAAAATTCACGTGTTATTAGGAATGGAAAGTGATTTCTTCCCTGATCACATTGAAGTCTACCGTGATCAATATCTTTTACACCCTTTTGACTATATAATTGGATCTGTTCATTATGTTCAAGACATTAGCATTTTTAAAAAAGGGCGTTGGAATGGTTTAACTTCTAAAGAACAGTCAAAATTAAAGAATGAATACTATGAATTAATACAGAAATCTGCAAAAAGCGGAGTGTTTCAAATCTTAGGCCATATTGATGCAATGAAAGGGTTTTATCCTGCCTTTTCATCCATTGAAACAGACAGTATTGAAAAAACGTTACAAATCATTAGTCAAGAAGATATCGCCATTGAGATTAATACCTCTGGTAAAACAAAAGAGTGTGGTGGGTGGTATCCAGCAGATGACATTTTAGAAAGAGCTCTTTTCTATAATGTGAAGGTAACATTTGGATCAGATTCGCATACACCTGAACGTATTGGCGATGAATTTGAACAAGTTAAAAAAAGACTAAAGGAAATCGGCTTTTCTGAGTGGGCTTACTTTGTTAACAAGCAAAGGATTCTCACTCCACTTTGATCTTCTTAGTCAATAGGAATAGAACTGGTTCCATTCGTTCAAGGATATGCAATTTTCTGCTAAAAATAAAAAAAGCCGACCTTTTATTGGTCGGCTTCTTCAATTAATCTGTCCTTTTATATTAAGGAGAAAAGAAGAAAGGCATTGTCATGAAGGAGAAAAGTAAGCACTTGATGGGGATGAATGTCTATATCACGAATTCATCGCCAGAAGAAGTTCCCACTGATTATGTCCATTCCCTCTATTCCCTGCGTTGGCAGATTGAGATTTTATTTAAAACATGGAAGTCATTCTTTGAAATCGATGAATGCAAAACAATCAAAAAAGAACGCCTAGAGTGCCATTTATACGGCCAACTTATTGGCATTCTCCTCTGTTCTTCTACCATGTTTCAAATGCGACAGCTTTTGCTTGAAAAGAAAAATCAGGAGTTGAGTGAATACAAAGCGATTTATATGATTAAAGATTCCTTTCCGTTATTGTTTCAAGCAATAGCAATTGGTTCAGAACAGCTTTTGAAAATTCTTCATCGCCTTTTTCAGCTACTCAAAAAGAACGGTCGAAAATGCCATAGGTATAAGAAGATGACTGTCTTTGATATTCTAGGGGTTGTGTATCAAACGACGGTGAAGGATAGACAAGCTGCCTAGAAAAAAGCGCATATTTGATAGGCTTCTTTGGCTTGCCTGGTTTTCAAGAACTAGGTAGTTTTGGAACAATATCATTTTGTGCTATTAATTTACGTTGTTAGCTTGATGGGCATGGGGTACCGCCAGCAAGCGCTGAATTATGATGTCTTCATGCACTAAAGCCCCCATTTGTTGAAAATGACGATATAATGTTAGTGGAATGATTGTATTCGCAAAAGGAGGTTCGTTTCATGAATATTTTAATTTTGGGTGCAACTGGTCGGGTTGGGGGGCAATTAGTTACTTATAGTCTGCAAGACAGGCATCATGTTACAGTTTTGGTTCGCACTCTTGAGAAGATTGGAATGAACGATGCCAATTTAACCATTATTCAAGGTAATGTTTTAAATAAAGATGATATCGTACGTGCCATGCAGGGGATTGATGTAGTTTTTAGTGCACTGAATACTGATGGGACAACCACTTTATCAAAAAGTATGCCACTAATTATTGAAGCAATGGAAAACGAAGGTATCCAACGAATTATTACGATTGGAACAGCAGGTATCCTGCAAAGTAGAACAACCCCAAATATTTTGCGTTATCAGTCATGTGAATCTAAGCAGAAATCTACCCGCGCAGCGAAAGAACATCATCAAGTTTACGAAATGCTGAAACAATCAACACTTCAATGGACCATTGTCTGTCCTACATATTTGCCGGATGGAGAAAGTGTTGGCACATATCGTGTGGAAGGTGACTTTTTACCGGAGAATGGGGTTGAAATATCCGTGCCGGATACAGCGGAATTTGCATTTAACCAAATAAAAAGTAGTGCTTATTTAAAATCACGAGTAGGTATTGCCTACTAAACATTCCTACTTGCATTACTCCACTTGGAATCGCAGATGAAGTGCAGGAACCATTACGTCCGCTTAGCCCGTTCAATTATCTTCGTAAATGTACACAATCTCTGAACAATTGCCAAGAATATTTACCGGTTACTTTTGGACGAAAGAAAAATTCGCCTGTACCAAGTTCATGAACATTCTATGCCAATGTGCTATATTTCCCCTCCAAAAATAGCCACATTCTGCCTGTCGGGCGCAAACGCTAGCCCGTTCCATATCAATACAGTCTGTACAAATCCTAGTGAGTCGGCATTGTACCTCCCCGCGATCCTCTGATATGCTTCTAGCTCATATATGCCATCCCTGTTGTAATCAACCGGATATAAACCAGATAAAGGATTTACCCATCCTTCTATCGGCGCCTTCAATACACCATCCTTGTTATAAATTTCAGATAAATATTCCTTACCCTTATATGTAAGGTCAAGAATGTACCTTTCTTTTAGATAATAACTGTTCAACTTTGCTTTGTATTGGTTTTCATAATTAACAGCGTATTTATAGGTTTCATTGAATGCGTCTGAATTAAAAATGGTCATGAGTTGACCGTTAAGATATGAAAAAACATACGCATAGATGGAACCACCGCTTCCTCCTGTATCAATGACCACTAAAATGTCATCCCCTTTGTTACCTGTAAGATCACCAAGAAAAAGGGTCGGATTATATCCTGCGTTATTTTTCATGGGAACTTGTTCATATTGATTAGTCCTCCCATTTTGGATAACCAAAGTTACATTCCTCCAAAAGGGGCTATCAGGAGTTTTGTTTGCGGTAAGAAAAACATTGTCCTTTATCCCATCCCCATCAATATCGCCTTGCTTTGAGGTCACTGTAACTGTTCTGTACAAGTTCATTTCCCTTGAAAGAGCAGATTGGAGGCTCAATTTCATGTCTAGCAGTTCCTGCTTTGAAGGATAAGGATTTGTAAGCGACAAGGCGTTATCGATCGTATGCATCGCTTCACTTGTTAAACCGGCTCTTCTTTGAGTCTCAGCCAAACAGTACCAATAATAGGGATCATTCGTTCCTTGTATTTTTGTGTAATAGTAATGAATCACTTTTCTTATGTCATACGTATCCAACTTCATCCCACCTGTCTCACTTTATTGAATTATATGCGAGAATTTAGTGAATAATCTTGAGTACATATCTATTGCTGGAAACAACAATATTGTCCTTTTCAAATTTAGCGCCCTTATTATGAATGATTTCTGTTGACTAATACCATTTTATGAACTTTTTTTACTTGCGTATATTTATTTAATTTGCTATTATAACTGACGAACGTTCGTTAAAATATGAGGTGATATTATTGAAAAGTAATGAAATCAAGGAAGCCGCTCTAAAATTTTTCACGATTCATGGTTATGAAGGAGCGTCCCTTTCTCTAATAGCTGAAGAAGTCGGCATGAAAAAGCAATCCATTTACGCCCATTTTAAAGGCAAGGATGATCTTTTTCTGCAAGTTTTACGTGATGCGAAAGAGACGGAGCTATCTTCGAAACTCCAATATTTCAGTAAAGTCGATTCAAAAAATCCTGAAAAAGATTTATACGGATTCCTGCAATTGGTCATCGATCTTTTCCAAAAAAATGAGCATATAAAGTTTTGGCTGCGTATGTCCTTTTTTCCGCCAGCGCATCTTGAAAAAGAAATCGAGCAGGAAGTCATAGATATCGAGGAAAAGGTGCAGGCAATTCTGGAATGTAAATTCCAGGATTGGATCAATGCCAAATTAATCGTCGAAGATGGAGCCATAACTCCGACATATGCTTTCTTGGGAGTAGTGGATTCCATTTTGCTTGAGCTTGTATACGGCAATGATGAGAAACGGCTGAAGGATAAATTGGCAGCCTCTTGGAAAGTGTTTTGGAGAGGTATTTCACAAGAATGATTCACAAAGAAAGTGGTGTTAACACATGAATAAACCAATTAAAGAACAAAAGGCGGTATTAATTATTCTTCTAAGCAATATATTCATTGCTTTTCTGGGAATTGGACTCATCATCCCCGTCATGCCGTCATTTATGAATATCATGCATTTATCAGGAAGTACGATGGGCTATCTTGTTGCCGTATTTGCGGTATCACAGCTTGTTATGTCTCCATTCGCAGGTCGTTGGGTTGACCGTTATGGGAGAAAGAAAATCATCATCATCGGCTTATTCCTTTTTGGTGTTTCAGAACTTATCTTCGGTGTAGGGACAAACGTATCGGTGTTTTATTTATCAAGGGTCCTAGGGGGAATAAGTGCCGCCTTTATCATGCCAGGTGTTACTGCATATGTTGCGGATATTACATCCGTTCAGGAAAGGCCAAAAGCAATGGGCTATATTTCAGCCGCCATTAGCTTGGGCTTTATAATTGGACCAGGGATCGGTGGCTTTGTTGCAGAATATGGTATACGCTTGCCTTTCTTCCTTGCAGCGGCCATTGCTTTTTTAGCATGCCTTTCATCAATATTCATTTTAAAAGAGCCGATGACAAAGGAACAGCTTGCAAAAGTTTCTGCAAATATTAACCAAACAAACTTTATAGGCGATTTAAAAAAATCACTAAACCCGCTTTACTTTATTGCGTTCATCATCGTATTTGTACTCGCTTTTGGTTTATCAGCCTATGAAACTGTTTTTAGCCTATTTTCTGATCATAAATTCGGCTTCACGCCGAAGGATATTGCAATAATCATTACAATAAGCTCTATTTTCGGAGTTATTGTGCAAGTATTCATGTTTGGAAAACTGGTGGATATTCTCGGCGAAAAGAAGCTTATCCAATTATGTTTAATTGTCGGTGCCATTTTTGCGGTAGCGTCCACTATGATTTCCAGCTTTTTGGCAGTTCTAGTGGTAACTTGCTTCATCTTCCTTGCATTTGACCTGCTTCGTCCGGCTTTGACGACATTTTTATCAAAAGCTGCCGGGAAAGAACAAGGATTCGTTGCTGGAATGAACTCCACCTATACGAGCTTAGGAAATATCGCCGGTCCATCCATGGGAGGATTGCTGTTTGACATAAACATTCACTACCCTTATCTTTTCGCTGCTGTCATTATCGTCATTGGCCTTGGCATTACAGTCATTTGGAAAGAAAACCGATTGACAGAAAGCTTAGCGAAATATTAATGTCCCGGATCGAATTTCTTAGATTTTAAAAGCACCTTTCCTTTTCGGGCTGGAAAACTCTCAAACTTGAAAAATGATATTCTAAAAAACCCCTTGTCCATATTGGGCAAGGGGTTTAACTTATCCAGATTAGTCATTTTTGCTATTATTATTATTAAAAAGTGGGATTCTGTTTTATATTACTGGTGATATACGCTCCAAATTAATTCTGAATTTATATCGATCTGCACGGTAGAAAGATCTGACAATCCCAAGGGGTCGATTCGTATCCAGGAAAATTCTTCGTTCTATCAGCAATATAGGGGAACCTTCGACTACCTCGAGCATTTCCGCCTCTTTTTTTTGAGCGATGGAGGCTTCAATTATCTGTCTGCCATGTTGGATTTGTAAGCCGAAGGTTTTTTTAACATAGTCATGTATGGAACTCACGGCCATTTCTTCCGTTAGATCCGGGGCAATATCTTTTGAGATGTATAGCCTTTCAAATGCCATCGGCAACTGATCAGCAAGCCTTACACGTTCCAGTTCGAAAATAGGAGTTCCTTCTTCAACCTCAAGCTTTGCAGCAAGTTCATGATCAGCATTGACCTCTGTAAAACTGATGACTCGTGTACTTGGTTTATGTCCTCTTGATATCATATCCTCCGAAAAGTTTGTTAATCCTTGCAAGGGCTGCTCCAATATTTGTTGGGCAACAAAAGTTCCTTTTCCGCGCTGCCTGTATAAATAACCGCCATTTACGAGGTTAGAAATCGCCTGTCTCACAGTCATCCTGCTTATTCCATATTTTTCAGTATATTCTTTTTCTGAAGGAATCATCTCTCCTGGCACCAATTCAAGACTTTGAATCGCTCCTTTAATCTCCTCTTCAAGTTGATGATAAATGGGACTCGGGGAATTCTTTTGGATCATTTAGCGTACATCTTCCTTTCATCGTGATGTAAATTTTACAAGGCATACTGTTCGGAAACATCTCAAGCTAAAATTCCGTTCGATATCCCTATCCATGCTAATAAACACGATAAGACAAGACTTATATTTAAGTATCCAAATTCCTTTTTGTGAATTTCAATACCGATTCCCTTGAACGTTCAATTTCATTTTTATTTTCATTATAGAATTTTGAAACGTACGCATAGAAAATAATGCTGACCGTTAGAAATTGTGCAAAAAGCGAACTTGTTGCAGCACTTCGGAATTTTGCCTCAGGAGCACGTACATGATTTAGGGACATATCAACTTTTTTAGTTAGCCCATTGTTCCCCAATCGTGATAAACCAATTGTTTTAATTCCATATGCTTTAGCAATATCAACGAGTTCCAGAACTTCTTCAGTTTCGCCACTATTGGAAATACAGAAAAAAACGGTATTCTTTGATGATGCAGCGAGTGCTGTGGCCGTAATATGCGGGTCTTGATTAGCACTTACTATCTTTCCTAACCGTAACCATTTCTGTGTAATATCTTCAGCAACAAGCCATGATGCCCCTAATCCATAAACATAAATCACATCTGCACTTCTCATGGTTTCAATGATATTGTCAAGAACGGTCTCATCCAAATAATGTGCCGTTTCCTGTATAGCTTGGACAGAGTTGGACACTATTTTATTTTTGATGGACGCTATTGTTTCATTAGGCTCAATATCATGGAAACCTTTTTTCTCCGGTTGGGAAATCAGTGATGATAGGGATACCTTCAGTTCAGAAAAACTGTTAACTTTTATCGAATGACAGAATCTCGTTACTGCAGAACTGCTGGCATTGGCATGGTCAGCTAATTCATGTATCGTCATTCTTATAATATCTTGTGGATTTTCCAAGATATATTGGGCAATTTTCCTTTCTGAATTAGGCAACTGGTTCAATAAACTTTCAATTCTCAATAAAATATTTTCAACGGGCATATGGTTTACTCTCCTTGATCTTTACTTACTTTAACTGCTTCATTGCTATGTAGTAACCACCCAAGGTAGCTGATACGTCATCCAAAACAAATTTCACATTTGGTTTTTTAAGTTTAATATGATTGATGAAAGAGCTTTGCACCAATGGTATATTTGTCAATATGCTACCTTTTATTGCAATTGTAACATTCTCACTTAACTTTAACTTCTTGATAACCTCAAGCGTTTGTTTTGAAAGGTGGTACCCGGCCTGATTCAGAATATTTTGCGAGAAACCATCGCCCTTCTCCGCATGTTGGACAATTAGGGGAACAAACGCGGCAATCTCTGATTTCGTGGCGGAATAAATGAATTTCTTCAGTTGCATTACACTATGATAGCCAAGTTTTTTAAGTATTGTCTCGGTTAAATGGCTATATTCATATCCCTCATCCTCTTCTTTCGTCATTTTTATAAAAGCCTGCATGGCGATCCAGTAGCCACTTCCTTCATCCCCAAGAATGTGTCCCCAGCCTCCAGCTGATTTCTCGATACCTTTATGGATGCCGATACTTAAAGATCCAGTTCCGGATATGGTCAAAATGCCATCATTTCCTTTTAGTAAAGCAGCATGAGCGATAATTCCATCATTTACAATCGTGAACGGGGCATTAAAGGCCTTGCTTAATGCACGTTTTATGCCCTGCGGATTTTCAACTCCTCCATACCCGGCTAAACCTAAGCAAATGTAATGGCAGCTTCCATTATCAATAGGGGTTATGCATTGTTCAATTGCCTGTATAATGTTAGAGATGGCTTGTTTTTCATTTATAAGCAGGTTACCATACCCCGCTTTGCCTACACTTATTTTATTTCCCTTTAAATCATAGGCCACTGCTTCAGTTTTAGTGCCACCGCCGTCAACACCGATAATATAATTCATATCATTCTCCTATTCAGTAAAAAAGGGAAGGAAATTACCCTTCCTTCCTTGAAGATTCTCAATTAACATTGAATTGGAATTTACCCCATGGTTCCAAATAATCGAGGAGAAAAATTTCCTCTTCCGCTATTCGGCCAACTACATTTGTTTTCCCCGAATTCTTCATTTCCTTCAATGCAATCTGCAGTTCCCCTTTATATTGTCCATAGAGCTCATTTTCAATTAAAATATCACCGCGTCTAATATCAGGCGTATATGTTGGTTTAAATTCTTCACCCTTATATTTCACGCGTGATTGAGTCGAGCGAATAAGGTAATCGGAAACATCACCACGGTAAAAATGGAATTCTTCCAATACTATTTTTTTCTCTAAAGCTGTTATGGTGTCGTGAAGGTTAACATTAAATGTTAACAGACCGCTGTTTAACAGGCTAAGCTGCTTCAATTCATCTTCGGATGCGTAGGCATTTGCAATAATTACATCATCAATCAACCCTGTCGCATACAAGTGTTTCGCTTGTGTCGTAATGGGCAATTCCCGGTGCATTTCCAATGTACATAATCCTTCCATTATAGGCCAAGGTCCGTACGTTGCTGCATGAGAGCTTATGAAAGCTGACGTGCGGATATTATGCATTTTGAATGACTCACAGCATTTTATAAAATGAGGATAGCTCAGCCCTGCATAGCGATGAGGATAGAAGTTATGCGATCCTACTAAATTCTCTTTATTTGGTTTGTAATCGATAATATTTTCTAAATATTTTGTTGCATTGCTCATATTTATCTCAATTTTGAGACCATATGGATTATGTGTCATAATCGACTCTTCGTTACCTGTAAAGCCCATGTCCAGCCTGATCCCATACGCACCTAATTCTGCAAAAAACGATAAGTCATTATAAGAAATGCCTAGCGAACCGAATACTCGGGGAGCAATATCGACCATCACTTCCATATTCAATTGATTGGCATAACGAATCGATTCTTTAAATTCTTTTAAAATCTTCTCTTTGTCACCTTCGACGGATAGCAAGCAAGTAAAGATCTTTTTGAATCCATATTTGTGTGCAAGTGCAATGTATTCCATGTCTTTCTCAACGGTTGAATGCTCTGGATAGATAGAAATACCGAGTTTACCCATTATTTAATCACCTCTTTACTGTTGTGGAGCTAGCTTTTTTACAATGCGAATCATATGTTCAATTAGCTTTTGTTCACTCATTGCCGTCATCAAATGATCCTGAGCATGAATCATTAATAATGTTTTCTCACTTGGAACTCCATTCAATTCTGCTTGAATCAGTTTGGTTTGTGTTTTATGGGCCAAGTTCAATTCCTCCTGACCCTGTTTAATTAGATCCTCTGCCTTTTCAAAATTGAATTCTTCCGCTTCTTTCAGTGCGTCGAATGCTAAACCTCTCGCATTTCCACTATGTGATATAATTTCAAAAATTTCCATTTCGTTATTGTTCATTTCAGTTGACATATCATTACACTCCTATTTTATGTTAGATTTTGAAGGTTCATTGGAATACTGTAATCCAAATTTACTGTTTAAAACACCATTCACTTGATGTTCGGTACAGCATTTTCACTGAAAAATCGTGGTAAATATTCTTGATGCGCTTTTAAAAGTTTTTGTAAAACAATTTCCGCCAAGTCATCACTTGGAATAAGCGGGTTAATCGTTAAAGCTAATAACGCTTTATCATAAGAACCTGTAACGGCTGCCTCAGCACCAATTCTTTCAAATGATTTGATTTGTTGAATTAAGCCAAGCACTTGTATGGGTAATTTCCCCATAGACAAAGGAATTGGTCCATTTTTGGTGACGATACAACTTACTTCGACTGCTGAATCATAATCTATATCCGTTAGCGATCCTTTGTTTTGTACATTTAGCACTTGTATGTCTTTTTTATCATTATAAATGGAAGAAATGACGTTACACGCTGCATCACTATAGTAAGCTCCACCACGTTGCTCTAATTGCGGAGGCTTGATGTCAAGGGTTTCATCCTTGTATAGGTCAAACAAACCTTCTTCCAGTTTTTTCACAACTTCCGCTCGAGTTTCCCCAGATTTGAATGCTTCCAACTCTTCTTCTAAAATCGTTTTTGTTTTGTAATAATAACGATGGTACGGGCAAGGCACCACTCCTAAAGATTTCAAAAATCTTCTGTTCCAAGCCAATGGGGCAATATTCTTCATCGTCAGTTGAATTTCAGGATTGCCAAGCATTTCAAGCACTTTATCCGTGACTTCTTGATCATCAACGAACACATGCATCCCGAATACCATATGGTTTAACCCGGCGAAATCCATGTGCACTCTCTTCATATCAACACCAAGCATGTTGGAAATAGACATATGCATATTAAATGGAACATTGCATACCCCAATGACTTTTTTATGCTTGCTGTAGCGGAGAAGGGCTTCCGTTACCATCCCAGCTGGATTTGTGAAATTAATTAACCATGCATCCGGGCAGAGCTCTTGCATTTCTTCTGCAATTTCCAGAAGAATGGGGATAGTTCGTAATGCTTTGGACAATCCTCCTGCGCCATTTGTTTCTTGACCAATTAAGCCTAATTCCAATGGGATCCGCTCGTCCTTGATTCGTGCATCAAGTAAACCCACTCTCATTTGCGTTGTGACAAAATCGGCATTTTGCAAGGCTTGACGGCGATCTAACGTTAGATGTATTTCCATTGGGAGTCCTGCTTTTTCAACCATACGTTTTGCTAAAGTTCCTACAATCTCCAGTTTTTCTTTTCCTGCCTCAATATCCACTAACCACAATTCCCTAATAGGCAACTCCTTATATCGTTTAATAAAACCTTCTATTAATTCTGGTGTATAACTGGAGCCTCCACCAATCGTGGCAATCTTCAACCCGTTTTTCATTTCCATTCCCCTAACACCTCATTGTAAGCTAATCTGAATTCTTCATTTATTTATAGATGATTGCATAACAAACCAATGCGCTTACCGCTAATAAAGACAAGAATAATAGTCCTGCTTGTTTCTTGTTTTTAAACTTACCTTCAACAAAACAAACAACCATCGTCAATCCTGCGCTTATGGCAAAGGTATTTCCCATGTATAGTGATAATTGTTCATTTATCTCAAAGGCATCCATTAATCTGTTAAAGATAAAATTAAAAACAAGAATGAAGCTAAAAAATAGTAAGGCACTTTTGTAACTAAAAAAGTGGATTCTGGAAGTTGAATTCATGTTCATTCCCCCTCTCAATTCATAAAAGGAGTTTGGAGCATTTAGTCCCAAACTCCCTTTTAGGTATTCCTTATAAAGCGATATTTTTATGATCCGTTGTTTCTACCATGTTTTCTTGCGCTAAAAGCTTTTTATCGTACATCTTAAAGAATGGCAGATAAATAATAACGGAAATGGTTAAATTCACCATCACCAGAACAATGGCTCTCCAATCACCGCCTGTTGAAAGGTAGGCACCTATTGGAGCGGGCAGTGTCCAGGGAACCATTACATAAGTCGGGTTCACCAGTCCGATGGACGTTGCTATATAGGCAAGTGTTGCACCAATTAGCGGTGTAATGATAAATGGAATAATCAGTACCGGGTTCAGTACAATCGGCATCCCAAAGATGACAGGTTCATTGATGTTAAAAATGCTTGGTACAATTGTTGCTTTCCCCATTGCTTTACTATAGGTGGACTTTGCCGTTAAGAGCATGGCTATTACTAAACCCAATGTTGCACCAGACCCGCCAATCCAAATAAACCATTGGAAAAATGTTTCAGGAGCGATGTGGGGAATTGCCTTTCCAGCAGCAACCGCAGCAGAGTTATTTCCCAAGTATACTTCCCAAACCGGACGAGCTACGGCACCTACGACTGATACGCCATGAATACCAAATGACCAAAAGAATGTAATCAAAAATACTGGAATTAATACACCTGGCAATGTATCGCCTGCACTGATGAGTGGTGCAACCGCTTTATCGACAAGTGAGTGTAAATCAACAGCAAAAACGACTGTAATTAAAGTCATAACAAGCAGTACAATTGAAACTGGTATTAATGCTTCAAATGAACGGGCCACTGAAGTTGGAACAGAATCCGGCATTTTGATTGTGATATTTTTTGTCTTACAAAGACGTAAAATTTCGACAGCAAAAATGGATACAATCATTCCTACAAAAAGACCATGGCCGCCGAGATTTGTCATTGGCAGAACAAATCCCACATCATCCATCGTCTTTACACCAATTGTGAACAAGAAGGCTGCTAATGATAGTAAACCTCCAGATAGCGGATCAAGTTTATAGCTTTGAGATAAACTGTAGCCTATACCAAAAGTAATATATAGCGTCATGATGAACATCGTTAATCGATATGGTATTAAAATTTCAGCTATATGTTTTGCAGACCATTCACCTAATGCAGTATCTGCTGCAACGGGCGGAAATGCGATGATCAAGAATAAACTGCCAAAGATGATGAAAGGTAACGCAGAAACCACTCCATCCCGAATTGCGCGTAAATGTTTTTGCTCAGACAATTTAGCCATAGGTGTTGAAAGATTATTTTCTAAAAAAGCTACAAACTTGTCCATTCGTGTTTTCCCCTTTTACGTTTAGTGAAAAGAAATAGTAATTAGTTTATTATTTTGCTAGTTCCGTTACCAGTTTTAGTAGTTTAGGTCCGCCAAGAGGGCTGTAAGCTTGGGCTGGTATGGCTTCACATGGGACGCCCGCTTCATCTGCCGATGCCTTAAAGCCATCGAAACGATGTTTGACTTGCGGAGCTACCATTGCAACATCCCAGCCATTTCGTACTTCCGCATCAAATTCTTGAGTGCCGACTGCCAATACTTCTATGGTTACACCCTGTTTTTCCCCTTCCTTCTTTAAAGCGCTTACAACGATTGCACTAGACATTCCACCTGAACATACGAATAATACCTTCATTCTTTTTTCCTCCAATTTTTTTATTTTTTTTATAAAAAGCGTTAAATCGTTTTTCTTATGAATCCTTGTGCCTTCACTAAACGATTTGAGGCTTCTTCATATGATACATTCGTTAAAATCATGACAATTGCGATCTTAGGCTGGGCATGTGCCTTTTCTAAAAATTCACCTGCAATTTCATAGCTACATTCAGTAGCATCCATGATAATACGTTTTGCACGTTCAACTAGCTTTTCATTAGTTAACTGTAAATCTACCATTAAATTTCCATAAACTTTTCCAACTCCAACCATTGAAGCGGTGGAAAGCATGTTGCATACTAACTTTTGCGATGTTCCAGCTTTTAAACGTGTAGAACCCGTCAGGACTTCAGGCCCGTTTACAACTTCAATCGCAACTTTTGCAATCTTACCTATCTCAGAACCTTTGTTACAGCTTATCGACACAGTTCCTGCACCAACTTGATTGGCATATTCCAATCCAGCAATAACATATGGAGTGCGACCACTGGCTGCAATGCCCACTACGACGTCCCTGTTTGTTAATTCGATTTTCTTCAAATCTTCAGGACCTAATTCAAAACTGTCTTCAGCACCTTCCACTGCCTTAATGAAAGCCTTTTCCCCACCAGCTATAAGACCCACTACTTCACTAGGATCGGTATTGAATGTCGGGGGACATTCTACCGCATCCAATAAACCGATGCGCCCGCTTGTTCCTGCACCCATGTAAATTAATCTGCCGTTTTTTTTCATGGCTTCGACGATCATCTCCACGGCTTTAGAAATTTGCGGAAGTTCTTTTTTTACACAATGGGCAACTTTGATGTCTTCTTCGTTCATTACCTCTAAAAACTCAAGTGTTCCCATTTCATCCAAACTCATGGTCTTTTCATTACGACGCTCTGTCGTTAAATGCTCTAGCATACATATCATCCTTTTTTATTTCAGTGGTGAAAGTGGTGAAACTTTTTTTAGCTATAGAGAATATATCATTATTAAAAATTAATTTCAATATTGTGTATACATTTTTAAAAATTAATTTTAAAATAAATGGAGATAGCTAAATGATTATTATCTTTCTACTAAAATTGGAATGTAAACTGACTAGCCATCTTATGAACCAAACCTCCGATTCTTTTTATTGTTTAGATCTTATCTCACTATTCATATGTAACAAATTCATATATTCATTATTTGTTAACGCTTACAAATAATTAAATATAACTATTTAATGAAATGAGGTTTTACTATTGATGAATGAAAGAATTACAAAGACAAGATTTGGTTCACTGGCGCTAGCCGCTTTAGTGGGAGGATCACTTCTCCTTCCATCCGATTTGATTGCACATGCAGAAACGGGGACGATTCCTCAGCAAACTACTTATGTAAAACAGGAACTGCGCGCAACTTGGATTGCAACTGTGTTAAATATTGACTGGCCGTCCAAACCAGGTTTACCCATATCAGCACAGAAAGAAGAATTCATAAAATATTTGGATGAACAAAAAGCAATGGGGATGAATGCTGTCGTTATGCAAATTAAACCAACTGCAGATGCTTTTTACCCATCTGATTACGGTCTTTGGTCAAAATATTTAACAGGAATCCAAGGAAAAGATCCTGGGTATGACCCTCTTGCATTCATGGTAGAAGCAGCACATGATCGTAATATGGAATTTCATGCATGGTTTAATCCATATCGCATTACTATGCCTTTAGGCAAGACAGCTGAATTATCGGATATTGATAACCTTCCAGAATCTCATCCTGCTAGAAAGCACCCTGATTGGGTCTTACCTTATGGGCAACAGTTGTACTTTGACCCAGGCATTCCTGGCGTACAACGGTTTGTGATCGATGGAATAATGGAAGTTGTTAAGAATTATGATATTGATGCAGTCCATATGGACGATTATTTCTATCCTTACAAGATTGCAGGAGTACCATTCCCAGATGAAATTTCCTATCAAAAATATGGAGCAGGTAGATTTACAAATGTGGAAGATTGGCGAAGGGATAATGTAAATAACCTTGTTAAGAATATAAATGAAGAAATCAAGGCAGAAAAATCATATGTGAAGTTTGGTATAAGTCCATTTGGAGTTTGGCGCAACCAAGCAGTTGATCCCACAGGATCTGACACTGCCGCTGGACAAACGAATTACGATGATTTATATGCGGATACCAGGACGTGGATCAATAATGGATACATTGATTATATTGCACCTCAATTATATTGGAATATAGGATTGCCAGTAGCTGACTATGCCAAACTTCTTGATTGGTGGACAAAAGAAGTCGAAGGTAAAAATGTTCAACTCTATATTGGACAAGGAGACTATAAAATTAATACAGAGTCCAATGGTGTCCAAAACTGGTTCAATCCCGAAGAAATGCCAAACCAGTTAAAACTGAATCGAACATATAAGGAATTTGATGGAAGCATGCATTTCAGTGCCAAAGATTTACGGAAAAACCCCCTTGGGATTGCGGATCGTTTAAGTGAGGATATTTATAAGCATCCCGCATTGGTTCCTGCCATGCCTTGGGTCGATGATCATGCCCCAAAGGCTCCAAAGGTGAGCAAGGCAACACAAGCAGGAGATGGAATACAATTTGAAATTCACGATCACAAGCAATCAGATGCATCCTATTATGCCATTTATCGTTTTGATGGGAAGAAAAAAGGAAACATAGAAGACTCAACGAACTTACTTGCCACAGTGCATAAAGAAAATAAACGTCAACTATATATTGACAACAGTGTAGAGAAAGGAAAGACATACACATATGTTGTGACTGCCTTAGACCGAACCCACAATGAAAGTAAACAAACTAAACAGATTAATATAAAGGTAAAATAAATAGCTTTACGGTTCAAGAAGCATGTCAGTGAACAATGGACATAAGTTATATATAAAACAATATGTTAGAAATGGTCTTAACTTAGTACCATTTACTGTTTATGATGCTAAATTGGGATTATAAAAGAATCGAAGTAGGTGGAATGACGATGTACATAGTTGGATTAATGTCCGGAACATCACTGGATGGAATTGATGCCGCACTTGTTCGGGTGAATAATAGTGGACTCGAGACTGAAATGGAAATGATTGAGTTCATGACATGCCCTTTTCCAAAAGATATTGAAAAAGAAATTATGCAGTCTTTATCTGCAGACACATCCAATGTTCAATTAATATGCAGTTTGAATTTTAAATTAGGAAAATTATTCGCCAATGCGGTAAAGGAAGTTTGTCATAAAGCTGGATTTCCCATTAATAATCTGGATCTTATTGGATCCCATGGACAAACCATTTACCATCAGCCTTTAAAGGACCAAAATTATATACCCTCCACTTTGCAAATTGGGGAAGCTGCAGTAATTGCTCACGATACAAACACACTTGTTATCTCAAATTTTCGTACGATGGACATGGCAGCTGGTGGACAAGGAGCTCCTCTTGTTCCTTTTACCGAATACATTCTTTATAGAAGTGAAGGGAAGGGAAGATTACTTCAAAACATAGGGGGCATTGGAAATGTTACCGTCTTACCCAAGCAAGCATCTCTTGATGACATGTATGCTTTTGATACAGGGCCTGGGAATATGATCATTGATGAAGTATGCCGCCAATTGTTCAATATAAGCTATGACGAAGGTGGTAACATAGCTAAACAAGGAAAAATCAATGAAGAACTTTTATCTTATTGCATCAGTCATCCTTATATTATGAGCCGTCCACCAAAATCAACTGGCAGGGAATTGTTTGGCAAGGAATATGTAGTAAAACTATTAAAGATGTTTGAATCACTTCCAAGTCAAGATATTTTAGCAACAGTAACGATGTTTACAGCAAAGTCCATTGTGGAGAACTATCGAAATTTCATCTTTCCAAAAACCAATATTGAAGAAGTGATTATTGGCGGAGGTGGAAGCTATAACAAAACGTTATTAAATATGATTCAATCAATGCTTGGGAATTCCATACAAGTCTTGACTCAAGAAGATTTGGGATACTCTTCCGAAGCGAAAGAAGCGGTGGCCTTTGCATTACTTGCAAATGAGACCTTCCATGGTAATACAAGTAACGTTCCCAAGGCTACCGGAGCTGAATTCAATGTCATCCTTGGAAACATGACCTTCCCTCCTTTACATCGGATTAGCAAATAAACATAAGATAAAATAGGTTTAATAAAAGCCTCCCTTCCCCCTTGGATTTCTTAAGGGGTTTTTTCATTTGATCCGTCATAAATTCACTATTATGGCAATCACCTAGTATGATAGCGATGCCCCCCGTATATAACCGTAAATGGACCACCCACTTGGTTTATTTATCCTGAAGCAGCTATTTGAAGAAAATAACGTCACGATTGGATTTTCCATTGAAGGTATGTATGCTTTTTAACCATTGGAAAAGAGCAGAAAGCACATCAATATTTGATGTGCCTTCTGCTCTTTTTGAACACCTGAAAATCATGGTGGACTATTCCATTCTATTTATTTACTTGCCTAGCAGCATGGAGACATACTTCACTTCTAAATATTCATCCATGCCGTAGTGTCCCCCTTCCCTGCCTATACCACTTTCCTTCATGCCTCCAAATGGGGCTTGGGCAGTGGATGGGGCACTGTCATTAATACCGACGATTCCATATTCAAGACTATCCGAATAGGCAACTGCCTTATTTAATGACTCTGTATACACATAAGCTGCCAGGCCAAAATTCGTGTTATTGGCCCGATCGATCGCCTCTTGATCGGTTTTGAATGTACTGACCGGTGCAATTGGCCCAAACGTTTCTTCCTGCATGCACAGCATATCATCCGTAACATTGGAAAGTATGGCTGGTGCGATAAAATAGCCTTGTTTTTCATCGACTTTTGAGGTTTTATGGATGATGGCCCCTTTACTTGCAGCATCCTCTAATTGATGTTGGACTTTTTCAACTGCGGCTCCATCTATCAATGGACCAAGGTCGGTCCCTTCCATACCATTTCCAACCTTCAAAGCTAAAACGGCTTCTTTAAAAGCTTGTAAAAACGGCTGTTCAATTGTCTCATGGACGAATATTCGGTTCGCACAAATACATGTTTGTCCCGCATTCCTGAATTTCGATTGAATCAAACCGGTTACTGCTTCTTCGATATTCGCATCTTCAGCAATGATGAACGGAGCCAATCCACCGAGTTCAAGCGAGACTTTCTTTACTGTTTCTGCTGCCTTTTTCATTAAATGTTTCCCTACAGGAGTGGAGCCAGTAAATGTGATCTTTTTAACACGTGAATCATTCATCCAGACGTCTGACACATCTCCCGGTTTTTGTGTTGTCACAATATTTATCACTCCGGCCGGAATGCCTGCTTCCTGGGCACTTTCAACTAATAGCAAAGCGGTCAAAGGCGTTTGTTCCGCTGGTTTGATGACCACTGTACATCCTGCAGCAAGGGCTGGAGCCACTTTCCTCGTGATCATGGCAGCAGGAAAGTTCCACGGGGTAATGGCAGCGACGACACCGACTGCCTGCTTTTGCACTAAAATACGTTTTGAAGCAACAGAGGCTGGAATGATCTCCCCATAGTTACGCTTTGCCTCTTCAGCAAACCATTTCACGAAACTTGAAGCATATTTCATTTCACCTTTTGCTTCGGCCAATGGCTTTCCTTGTTCCAGTGTCATGATCGTTGCGATTTCATCCAGCCTGTTCTCAATGATCGTGTACCACTTCTCAAGTAATTCCGCCCTATGGTAAGCACTGGTTTTCGACCAAGTCAGAAAAGCAGCTTGAGCTGCATCCACAGCGGCCTTTGCCTCTTTTTCGTTAGCGTCCGGAACATAACCCACAGGCTCCAATGTTGCTGGATTTTCCACTACAAAATGACGCTCTGTATGAACAGGTTCGCCGTTTATATAAATTGGCCATTTTTCCACTACTTTTTTCATCCTGCTTTAATCTCCTCTTCTTCTGCATGCTCTGTAAAAGTCTTATCATTCTCACCTTTGAAAAAGTCCCTGCCATATAGAAGGACACATAATAGAATTCCCGCTGCAAACGCCATTCCAGCACCTTTTATAACAAGGATGGCAGCGACGACCCCTGCAATTCCCAGGTCGCGTTGGCTCTTCGCCTGCATCACACCGACGCGTACGCTAACATACCCTTGAACCAAAAGCGTTAGGGCCAAGGCCACACCGAGAATCGGTTCAACCAAGCTGACTACCGGCAATAAGAATAACCCTGTATTCGTACCCCAACGGAACGAGCCCGCACCGCCGAAGAAAGAATTCATCGCTTTCTTGCCATTTTTGAACCGTTCCACAACCACGACCTGCATGGCTGCCCACAACGGACCGCACATCGTTATATCAGGTCCGATAAAACTCATGATCACATTTCGGCCGCCAAAAATTAAATGAGCTCTGTTTGGATTATAGTCCACTTTTTCATCCTCCCTGACCTCATCGGATTCAGAAAGCAACGCTTTTGTTTTCAGCACATCCCCGAATACCACTAAATAAGTGGCAAAAACAGCTGGAATCGCACTTAAAAAGAAGGTCAAGGCAGGGAAACCTAAACCGAACACAGTATAGTCCGACCAAAGCGTAGCAAAGTCCGGACTGCTGAAACCCCATTGAATATCAGGCCATTTTGCTTCACCAAAAATAGGGGCTACAAAAACAGCAAGCAAGATTGCTGGCAATATCCCTAAATTGCCTATGAATACCCAAATTTTATTTCGCATTTTTAATTTCCCGAAATTTTTTGAAAAAAGCAAGTAAAAGGCAAATCCGATGCAAATGCTTATTGTATAAGGAAATAAATCAAACTTTCCACCCACTTCGAAAATGGATACGACAGCACCAATTCCTGCCCCTAAAATGATGCCCGATTTAATTGCATTCGGCACTAATCGTACGACCTTACTCGCAAGTCCGGTCATTCCAAGCACTATTGATAAAATACCTAATGTTAATTGAAATGCAACGAGTGCATAGACTCGATCAGGTCCTTCCGGAAATTGCCCGACGAACAATACAAGCAGTGGAACTGCAGGTGTAATCCAACCTGGTATTACTGGGTCCCCGAGTAAATGATGTGCTAAATACAATAATCCATTCAAGACAACGACGGCTAGAGCTACATCAAAAGGCATCCCCAGATGGTCTGCAAGCAGCGTAATCGCTCCAAGGTCAACTGCACACATCAATAACCCTTGAACATAGTCAGGCCACTCAAAACGATAATGGACAAATGGAAGTCTAATCTTAAAAGGTCCCGCAGGTATATACGATGTTTCATCTCCGTAGCGACGGTTTTTCCATTTCATATTGTTTCCTCCACTTAAAAGCCATAGGCTGAACGATAAATTTTTTCGATATCCCGAACGTTTAATGCACGGGGATTATTGCGAAGTAAACGGACTTGTTTGATGGCCTCAGCGGCCATTTCACTTAAAGCCGATTCAGGAATGTCAAATTCTCTTAGTGACTCAGGTATATCTACGTAACGGCATATTCTGGTCATCGCTTCTATAGCTTTATCCGCTGCCTCATCGTCATTTAAATGATTGACTTTCTCTCCAAGTGCTTCAGCAATGTCTCTGAACCTTTCCAAACATGCAATTTTATTCCACTTCATGACAAATGGCAGTAATAATGAATTGCTGACTCCATGTGATAGATGGAAGCGGCCTCCAAGAGGATAAGCTAAGGCATGGACAGCTCCAACACCTGCATTTCCAAAAGCTAACCCTGCCATTAGGCTTCCCGTGATCATGGCTTCACGTGCTTCCAGATTATCTGGTGCAGCATAAGCCTTTGGTAAATTTTTTGCGATTAACTTCATGGCACCAATTGCCAAAGCATCTGTAACGGGCGAAGCAAATTTGGAAATATAAGCCTCTACCGCATGGACAAGTGCATCCACTCCGCTCGCAGCCGTCACACTTGGCGGGCAAGTCAGCGTCATGACAGGCGATACGATCGCTACATCCGGTAAAAGATATGTACTAACAATCCCCTTCTTCACCTGTTCTTTTTTGTCCGATAAAATCGAAATATTCGTCACTTCAGACCCGGTTCCGGCCGTCGTCGGTATGGCTATTAAAGGCAGACCCGGAACTTCAATCAAATTCGTACCGAAATATGTCTCGATGCTACCTGAATTTGTAGCCATGACGGAAGAGGCTTTCGCAATATCCATCGCACTACCCCCGCCTACCGCAATCAGTCCATCATGATTTCCCTCCCTGATAGACCGTACACATAGCTCAACGATTTCAATTTCCGGTTCAGGATTCACATCCGAGAAAATACCGTATGCTGATGAAAGTAGATCCTCAACCTTTTGCACCACCCCGGCATCCAGTAAAATTTTATCTGTAACTATCAACGGATTCTTCATCCCTAATCGCTTGACCTCATCAGTCAGCTGCTGTAAAGAATCTGATCCTGTCACCAATTTGTTAGCCATTGAAAAAATAGAAATATTCATGGTCATCTCCCCTTTCATGTTTTTACTAATGCAGGAATCATGCCAAAGTGAAAACGCTTAATTTATCAGGGGGATAGCCTTTTTTTCGTGGATAACAAGAGAAATTACGAGTAGAAATCAAATCAAAAAAACTAATTCGATTCGTTTTCTAATCGAATGTGAAATTTTTTCATTTTTTGCACTAAAGAGCTTTGACTGATATCCAATGAGATGGCCGCAGCCCTTGTAGTCCCATATTTTTTCATCGCATTCAGGATCAGGGATCGCTCCAGCTCGGAAACGGCATCCTTCAATGAATGTTTTGTAGTTTTTTTTGATATGACCGGCTGGATGAAAGATGGTAAATTAGGCAAATCAATCGTATCGTCATAAGTCGTGACGACCAGTCGCTCTGCAAGGCTCGCGAGCTCACGTATATTACCAGGCCACGAATAGTTCGTCAGCCATTCATAGCATTCAGGTGTCATCTTTTTCTTTTCATTATATTTTTCATTGAATTTTTTCAAATACATTTCTAAAAGTGGGATCGTTTCTTCCTTTCGCTGGCGTAAGGGCGGGACTTCAAATGATACGATATTAAGCCGGTAATATAGATCTTCGCGGAAAGACCCTTCTTGAACGAGGGAGGCAAGATCCCGATGGGTGGCTGTAATTAACCTGACATCCACCTCTTTCATTTCGGTAGAACCTACTCTCATGAACTTGTTTTCTTCTACCACTTTCAAAAGTTTCACCTGTAACTCTAAAGGTAAATCCCCAATTTCGTCCAAAAATAACGTGCCACCATTCACTTTCTCGAAAATCCCCATTTTCCCATTCTTAAGGGATCCGGTAAACGCCCCTGGTTCATATCCAAAAAGTTCAGATTCCACCAAGCTCGCAGGGATCGCCCCGCAATTTAATTCAAGGAAAATTTTTTCCTTCCTGGAGCTTTTGGCATGTATGTACTTGGCGATTAAACTCTTCCCTACTCCCGTTTCCCCCTGTAACAAGATTTTCGCATCCGTTTTAGCTACTTTATCTGCCAGTTTAAATAAGGGAGTTGTAGAAGGCCCAATGATTATTTCTTGTAAATTGACCTGTTCCGAGCCAGGCAATAATTGAGAAATAGGTTGGAAGGATAGCTTTTGACTGTCAATCGTATACTTCATCCGGATTAATTCAGTTATATCCCTTACACTATTTATGACAAATATGACTTCGTTCTGTGGCGATAGAATAGGTGTGGCCGATACGATAATCTTTCTTCCATTTCGGATTCTTTGCGTCAAAGTAACTTGATTTTTCGTCAGGATAGAGTCCAATGAAGCGGAAACGGATATCATACCCTGCTCAATTAAATAACTCATCGGTTTTCCGATAATTTCCTCTTCTCTTATTCCGGTAATACGCTGGTAAGCTTGATTGATAAATAATGTCGTTCCAGCACCATCCGTGATATATACGCCGTCATACAGGGCATTAAATACAACCCTGCATAAATCACTCTCAAAGAATGCTTGAAATTGTTCATATGGTATGGAGTAATTGCGTAAATTTTGTAGTTGTGCATTCACAGTAATGAAATGGGAAATGGGCTTCGTCAAATCACTCTGTTGCACTGCCGCAGATAACGCCTCTATTGTCAAAAATCCGATGAAAACTTCTGAATCATCCAAAACTTCCACTTCTGTGCTTCCTATGGGAAAACATGATATTGCTTCCTCCACTGTCATATCCGAATAAAACTTAGTCATCAATATCCACTCCTAACCTGATCCCTTTATGATACTATGTATAAATGCTAAACCGATAAAACAAATCAATCCATATATGCTATTTCTGATTAAAGCGATAAATATGCACCGGAATGACACTTTAATCATACCAATGGTGTTTTTTATGCTCAAATCCATTTTCAATCACCAAAGGAAAAATTCCCCTTTTGTTGTACGAAAAAGCCTGTTCCTTTGGATCCTCAACTCTCCATTATTTGATAGAAACCATATCTAAGGAGTTGAAGGTGTTCATATGTATTTTGACCATCTTTCCACATATGGCTTTTTTACAATTAGTCCGTTGATTTCCGCTCCAGGCGCTCGCTTTCCGCGGGCGGTCCGGGAGCCTCCTCGGCGCTTTTGCGCCTGTAGGTTCTCCATTGAACGCGCTTTTCTAAGCAGGAGTCTCGCTCACCCACTCCAATCAACATTGTTTTAACATTTAGACAGAACTATTATTTAAAATAGAAGGGTTAAGACCTGAGATGATGAGGATGCTTTTTTTACATATTTCTATTCAGCGAGACCAACTAATGCAAGCGAACCATTTGGTTCGTAATATTTAGGCTGCCATTGATTAACCTAAAGGGGGTCGGATTTTTTATTTCCGTTCCTTTTTGTTACAAACCAAAAACCTAATCCGTATTTGGATTAGGTTTTTGGTTTGATTAAAGAAGGTAAGTTGCTTCATTTCCAATCATATGCTTAATTTGGGAACCAGCCTACAGGTTTTACATCGAGATTAATGTTGATTTGCTTAATTTCCTGGTATTCATCCAAGCCGTATTTTCCTAAACTGCGTCCAATCCCGCTCTGTTTGTAACCGCCCCATGGCGCCTCGACATATGTTGGATGATAATCATTCACCCATGTAATCCCCGCCCGCACTTTCTTGATCACACGCAATCCTTTTGCGCCATCGTTAGTGAAGACGCCCCCTGCAAGGCCGTAGTCTGTATCATTTGCAAGTTTAATAGCTTCTTCTTCATCTTTAAACTTTTGAATGACAACGACCGGACCGAAGATTTCCTCTTGTACGATGCGCATGTCAGGTGTTACATCGGTGAAGACAGTCGGTGCAATGAAGTATCCTTTATCAAGGCCGTCATCAACAAGACGGTAACCGCCTGCTGCAAGTGTCGCCCCTTCCTGTTTGCCGATTTCAATATAATATAAAATGCTATTCATTTGCGCTTCGCTGACAATTGCCCCCATGTTGCTGTCTTCTGCAAGACCAGGTCCAACTTTGATTTTATTCGCGCGTTCCACATAGCGTTTTACATATTCATCATAAATGCTTTCTTCAACCAGGATGCGGCTACCTGATGAACATACTTGGCCGGCACCGAAGAAGATGCCAAATAATCCGTAATCGATGGCTGTCTCTAAATCTGCATCGGCAAAAACGATGTTAGGTGATTTACCGCCAAGCTCAAGGGAAATTTTCTTTAAGTTGCCCGCGGCCGCTTTCATGATAGTGCGGCCAACATCCGTACTTCCCGTAAATGATACAATGTCAACGTCCTTGCTTTCTGCAATGGTTTGACCGACAACAGTGCCGCGCCCCATCACCATATTAGCCACACCTTTAGGGATGCCGACTTCCTCTAGAATTTCAAATAATTTCATTGCTGTTACAGGTGTCACTTCAGCCGGTTTATATACAATGGTGTTACCCGCCGCAAGGGCCGGTGCGATTTTCCAGACACTCATTAGAAGAGGGAAATTCCAAGGTACTATCAAACCGGCTACACCTACTGGCTCACGAACGACCATCGCTTGCACGGGAGCGGGAACTTGATAAGTTTCCCCTTCCGGATGAAGGACCAAACCAGCGTAGTAACGGAAACACGCGGCGGCATCGGCAATATCGAAACCTGCCTCTGCTTTAAGTTTACCGTTGTCCATTGTTTCGAGAATCGTTAACTCTTCCGCACGTTCATCAATTTTATCAGCGATTTTATATAGATAGGAAGCTCGCTCCTGTGCCGTCAGTCCTGACCAGATTCCACTTTCAAAAGCTGCTTTCGCAACTGAGATTGCCTTTTCAGTATCTTCCTTGGTGGCACGAGGAGCCCTTGCAATGACTTCCTGTGTTGCAGGATTGATTACCGGGATTACTTCATTTGAAGATGAGGATTTCCACTTACCGTCGATGTAATTTTTAAGCTCTAAAACTGCCGTTTCTAAAATTGTCATGTTTTTTGCCTCCGGTTTTCATTATTTTTTTGTAAGTCTGTACGGAATCGTTAAAGTTTTAATACAAGTCTGTCGTCCTTCGCACGTGAGCAGCATGTCAAGATTGACTTACGTGATTGGCGATTTTGTTCGCTAAGGAAGAAATCCCGGTGATCCACTTCACCTACTGCAACATCTACCTCACAACTTCCGCACCCTCCCACTTTACAAGAATAAGGTGCATCAATTCCTTCCCTTAATAGCGCATCAAGCAGTGTTTCACCTTCATGAACATGGATGGAACGATCGCTGTCTGTAAGGTCGACAATGAAAGGATCTTGCGGCCCATCATTTTTTGTCGCAAATAATTCGAAGTGGATCGCATGTTCCGGATAACCATAGGAACTGGCGGCTTTTCGATACTCTTGAACCATCTCGATTGGTCCGCAAAAATATACATGCGTGCCAATGCGATGATCCTTCATCGTCTCAGGCATCATTCTGCGTTTGTCTTCTGCCTGCGAAAAATAAAAGGTGCATTGATCAGGGTATTTGGCTTTCAACAGATCATAAAAAGCACATAATTCCGGTGTGCGCGCTGAATAATGGAGTTCGAAGGTTTGGCCTTCGGCAGCCATGTCTTCCATCATTGCCAGAAATGGGGTGATGCCGATTCCAGCTGCATAAAAAGCATGATGCTTTGCTCGAAAGCTGAGAGGGAAGTTGTTTTTAGGGAAACTGACTTCCAACCTGGAATCTATCTGTACATGATCATGCCAGAAAGCGGAACCTCCGCGTGACGCCTCATCACGCCGAATGGAAATTGCATATTTTTCACGTTCCCTTGGGTTGCTGATAAGGGAGTATTCCCTTTCGAAGATCGTATCCCCGGCCGGCATGAATGTGGTCAAATGCGAACCGCCTGTAAACGCAGGCAATGGGTTTCCGTCAACTGGAATCAATTCGAACTGTTTTACGAATGGAGTTTCTTGAATGATCTTGTTTACTTTCATTGGAATATTTCCTACTACCCGCATGATGATCAGCTCCCTACTTCTTCTTTTCCGATTGGAATGAATGGGTAACCAATATAACCTTCCCGTACTATGGAATAAAAAGGTCCTATTTCTAGACTTGCTCTGCAATGGTCACATTCGGCAATCTCTGCTTCTTCTTCGACTTCCGACACTTCAAAACATTTCATGCAATATACGTACCGCCGTTTAGGCCCGATAATCACCGTCTGGATCTCAGCTTCAGATAGACCAGCTTCCACCCCGAGCGAGAAGATCATAACAGCATTGTTCCATGCAGCCGCAATATAAAATTGGGTGCCCATCTTTTGTGACAAGATGAATCTCTTAATCTCCTCTTTATCCTCCATTCCGTTAATGTAAATACATTCAAAATGCACTGTACCTGCAAGCTCAGATATAAAACTTTTCGCCTTTTCATATCCGGCTTGATCAGAAATGACGACAAACTTTCTTCGTTCATTCCGAGGAGTAAATTGATTTACGATCGTAATTGATTTATCAAACAATACTGGACTATTGTACAAGGCCCTATCCTCCTACTTATTGTTTATTTTCGATTTTTTGTTTTTCATCAATACGCCTCAAATATTCGACCGATTGCGGAAGAAACGGGGCTATTCCTTTGTATGCAGCCATAGGTTCCGGAATATCCTGCAGTACGCTATATGTCAGATCAAACCACTCCTGGCGCAATGTCAAATCCTCCAGTGGGAGGAACTGCGTATTCAATACGAATAGAATGGCGTTGCTTCTTGGCATGCGATAAAATTTTTGTTCTTCAACACGCAAACGAACAAGTTTACCTGCATTTTCCGGTGTTATCCCAGAACGCTGCGGTCCCCAGACATCCATCGTTTCATAGTTGACATCCCAACGGTCAGCCATCAGGTTCCAGTTGATGCGTGTCCATGGCTTTCCTGGCTCAATGGAAAATAAAAACTTACGAACGCGATCTGCCAGTTCATCGCCTTTCCGTGATACAAATGGAACGGGTGCATGGATTTCATCAAAGGACATGCCTTTATTCCAGTTAGCTGAGAAGAGTGCGGCGTATGAAACTTGTCCCACTTCCAAATAGAAATTACTATCGCGATGAACCATTAAAACAAAATCATTGTGGAAATGGCGCCCTACATAATCAAGAGGCTCATATTGAAGCGTGCTGGCATCGCCATACACGAATGAATCCGATTCCCCGAAAATGTGGTTCTTGAAAGTCCAGTTGTCTCCATCTTTAATGACCTCGAAATGCTCCGGATAGCGATCAGTTGCCATGCCGATGAGCATTTCCAATATTTCCCATTGCATTTCCATTGTGTGTGAAAAGGATTGAAACCTTATATGCGGCTGTTCTTGAAGGAGACGACGCTTCGTTTCCACTTGAAGTCTATATTCTGGAGTAACTTCAATACAGTTAATGTTTGAGAGTCTTTTCAAATCGTTTGAATAACGATAGTTACCTGAAGTGAATGGAAATGGGAATGTATCTAAATCAGTTGTTTTGAAATCTAAACTTTGTGTAAACATTGAACAATCTCCTCTCGTTCCCTAGATTCTTTAAATTGCGTTTTTTCTATTTAGCTTCCTTTAATTCAACGGATGGACGCTCCATGTCAACTTCAAAACGGAAAATGTATTTAGATGAAACATAGTAGGTGACTAAAGCGACAAAGTATGTTGGAATTCCGGCAGCTGTATGAAGGAAAAAGTCACTTGCTTCAAAAGTCAATGGATTATAAAGTGCCCAGTAAACGATCGTTCCAATGACCACCGTTAGAACTGCCGACGGGTTAAGGCCTTTCCAATAAGTATAAGAGCCCTGTGTGTCATACAAATCCCTTATTGAAATGCGTTGTCGCTTTACAAAAAAGTAATCTGCAACGACAATTCCGCCAAGAACAGCCATGATAAAGGAAATGACAGCAATGAATGAACCAAATGCATCATAGAACGTCGAGCTTAGAAGTAAGAATATGGTCGGTACGGTTGTACCCATCGCAATCATCCATGACTTTTTCGGGAATACAGTTTTAAAGCTGACAGCTTGTGAGTACATAAGGAAAATGGCTGCACCGACATTCCCAACTGAAAGTAAAATCAAGCCAATGAAGCCGCCCCAACTCCCTGCGATGGAAAACATCCAGTCAGAAGGATTAAGTGAACCAGCGACTAATGCAGCAATGGCCCCAACTAAAGCTGCGATACAAACGATGATTCCATAGCTGTAGAATCCTGCTTTAAATGCTCCTCCTTCTGTTTTAGATAAACGGCTGTATTGGCCAAGGTATGGCAGCCATGAGAAGCCGAGACCGATATTTAATTCCAGGGCTGTCGCGAATGAACGAGAATTCGTTTCAAATGGCTCGGAAGGAAGTATATGAGCGACTTTAGTGAATCCCTGGCCAAACAAGACTATTGCAAGAAGACCAAACATGAGAACCATAAAAACCGGAACGGCTACTGCGGTATATTTTTGAATCGCTATCGGTCCCTTCACCGTTACTAGAAATGCACAGATGAAGAGTAAAATCGAGAAAAACGGCGCTCCAGTTGCTTGGCTTGAGAAAATGGCGGGCATCCCCATCCAATTAGCAGCCTCTGCTAACGCCTGGCCGGACATGAAAAGCGCAATGGAAATGTAGCCGAGAGTTAAAATAAGAAAAACAAAGAAAAAGATATTGGATCCTAGATACCCTAGTGAACTTCGAAACCCTACAAAAGTATCTATGCCATAACGCGCAAAATAAAGGGTAATGGGAACAATCAACAGCAAAGGGAAGGCGTTACCGAATAAAATCGCTGCCAGTGACTGCTTCACATCAAGCATTGTACCTGTGTATCCACCAGTTAACAGCCCAAAAGATGAGAGGCCAATTACAACCTGAACTAAAATTAAATCCCGAAGATTAAAAATCCGGTCACTTTTACTTGCCGGTAAAAAACCAAAGGCCACATCCTTTGAAATGGAGGCATTCTCTTTACTCACACGCTTCTCTCCCAACTATAAAATAATGATTGTATCGCTTGGAAATAAGACTGTCATTGTTTTGGGTGAGCTAAATAAACTACTTTAGACAAGTGTATAGACCAGGTAAAAGATGATTAATATCATGAGAAAAATTGAACCTGTCGCATCCTTCCATTTCATTTTGTCGATTTTCACGGCATCTTCCTTTTCATACGCATTGATCCGCTCATTCAAATCTGAATATAGATTTTTAATAAAGGGATCTTCAGAATTGATATTCTGTTGGAACTGATTCTCTTTATTCAAAATCGTTTCTCCCTCCTTTGCAATCATGCTTTCTAGTCCCTTCTCTTTACTTTAATGCAATAAACATGCCAATCAGAAAACACCATGCTTACTGGGTTTCCAATAGGAAGAATATTCATTTTTGAAACTATTGAACAATTGTGAAATTTCTGTAATATAAAAGCTAGGAAGTTAAATGAAAGGCAGGTAGACATGAATGGATCACTTCACCTCTGTACTCTTGTCTATTTACGACCAGCTTATTGTGACAGATAAAAATGGCACCATACTGAAATCGACCGGAACAGGAAACACCTTATTCCAAACAGTCAAATCCGCTAATGTCGGCGGTTCCATCAAGGATGTTGAACAAGATTTGTTTTCCACAAGCTTGGCAGAAGAGATAATGGGCAAAAATGAAAAAAGATCTTCCATGCTGTCCTCATGGCAGGGTCCGGAAATGCTGATGACGGCATACCCGATTGAAACTGGGGCCTGGGTGTGGGCCTACAAAGAAATTAAAGACTCTTATCCAGATACATCAAGGGGTCAATCGGGGCCTTTGTTTGAATCGAAGAAGCCATCTTTTCCATTTGTGATCCGCAGTAAACCGATGCTTGATGTTCTGCATAAAATGCAAATGGTTTCCGATGTTAGCGCAACAGTCCTTTTATTGGGGGAATCCGGTGTAGGAAAGGAAATGGCCGCCAGGGCCATACATAATATGAGTAACAGAAGCGACGGTCCGTTTATACCTGTCAATTGCGGTGCAATCCCGGAAAACCTAATTGAAAGCGAACTTTTTGGCTACGTAGAAGGGGCTTTTACCAGCGCACGGAAAGACGGCGCCAAAGGGAAATTCACACTCGCCCATAAAGGTATCTTATTCTTGGATGAGGTTGGCGAGTTACCGCTTAACGTACAGGTAAAACTGCTTCGCGTCCTTCAGGAACGCGTTGTCACACCAATTGGAAGTACGACATCACACCCTGTTGATATTCAGGTGATTGCTGCAACAAATAAATCGCTCGAAAAAATGGTGAAAAAAGGTGAATTTCGAGAAGACTTATATTATCGCCTACATGTCGTACCTATCCATCTTCCGCCGCTTAGGAATCGTGTAGATGAAATCCCCCACCTGGTTCAGTTTTTTCTACAAAAGTACAATGCACTATACAATCGAAATGTGGCTTTCACCCCGGATGCAATCGACTTGCTATGTATCTATCAATGGCCCGGTAATGTGCGCGAACTTGAAAATACAGTTGAAAGGCTTGTGATTACTAGCGGAATGCCGGAAGTAGATGTTGCGTTGGTTAAAGAAGTCCTTCCTTTTAAAGGGCCCAAACCCGCTTCAATACCTGTTATCGATTTTCTTATGCCTATGCAGGAAGCAGTCGAGCTTGTGGAGGAACAGCTCATCAATATGGCGATGGAACAATACAAATCATTAAAACTAGCAGCGAAGGTATTGGAAGTCAGCCAGCCTACGATGAGCAGGAAATATAAAAAATTACGTAATAAAATTGAGGAGGCACGCTTTTCACCAGTGGATAAACGGGCCATTTTAGAAGAACAAATAAATCAACGGCTTCGTTCCATTGCGGTTGTAACGGCAGCTATCATTCCAGCTGAAGAGGTTATCAGTCTGCAAAAAAATATGAACCGGCAAACTTCCTATTCCCAGAAATTAAAACAAAAACTTACCATGATTCAAGAAAAGGAAGGCGTAATTGAATGGGTCTTTATATTTATCATGACGGAGGATGGACGTCTGATTCACCTCGTTGCAGACAAAGGCTTTGTAATTGAACCGGGGGAAGAATATATTGGCCCCCCTGAAATGGTTAATGTTGCATACCAGGCATTTAATGGTAAGGCTGGTGTGACTCCGATATATGAAGACAGGTACGGTGAGTGGAAAACAAGCTTTGCGCCTATTATTGATGATGAGGGCAATATCGTTGCTATTGTAGGTTGTGATTACAGCAAAGCCTATTTCAATTCGGAAATGCAACGTCTCCGTAAACAACTCAATATACATGTTTGATTTCAGGATGCAGTCATGCAGGATCAAAACGTTTGGGGAATAAAGCAAAAAAAGAAAAGCTGAATGCAAAAGCCTTCTTGAACAGGCTTTTGCATTCAGCTTTATCGGTATGATCAAACCATATATACACCATGAATGTTATACAGGAGTTAAAATGGCATTAACGCCACCCATTTTTCGGATCTAACTGGTGTTTCCATATTGACCACACTTATAGGCTATAGTATATCTTGTTCTTCCACTATCCTCTTTTATAGTAGTTTTACGATTTATCTCCAAGTAATTCTTTAACATAGTACTTCTATGTTAAATCCTCCAGGCTCTTCTACATAGAACGTATACCTGTGTAGGTGTTGTGGAGGTTTCACCATAAATCCATCATCCTTCAACCGTTGATTGATCCTGTTGACTTGCTCTTCATTTTCTTGTATGAATCCAACATGAAAAGTCTTCGGGTATTGTACATCGCTTCCTTTCATTAGAGTCAATATGGAACCATCATCATCTTTCATTGCAGCGAACCCATCTCCCCGGCTTCCTGCACATGACAATCCAAAGTATCTTTCTAAAAACTCCCTTGATGCTGTAACATCATTAACTGTTAAATTTATATGATTGATCTTCATTACTTCCCCCCATTTTAATTTTATTGTTTTCTTTCCGTCTCTCGGTAAAAGAAGTTAATTTTCCCTTCCTATTTTGTAAGGTATTCCTTCTTCGTTAAAATGTTGGTATTTTCCTTCCGATTCAGTGAATAATCATCCAAGCGACCGCATTTACAAGATTTAAAAAGGCCAACCAGTAAAAACTGGCTAGCCTTTGGTGCAACTCAACTACAATATTTTTTCATTTTCAAGGCTGGTATTTGACTCCACTTTCTTAGCCAATTTAAATTTATAGAATAATATACAGGCTATCAAAAATCCTATCCCATAAAACAGCCCGACTCGTTGAGTAGGATCAAAGGCAAGGAATACTAGAATCAGCAAACAAAAGCCTAAACAAAACAACGGGACAAATGGGTAAAAGGGTACCATGTATTGTAAATCTTCCGTTTTACCACCCGCTTTTATAAATTTCCTTCTAAACATATATTGCGATAAAGCAATTCCCATCCATGAAATCGTGACGGAAATACCAGCTATGGACATAAGTATCACGAACACTGTATCGGCCGCAATGAAGCTAGTCAATAACGATAGAAGCGAAAAACAGATTGTAAAAAGAAGGGCATTCAATGGCACCTTCCTCTTGGATAATAGACCAAACACCTTGGGTGCCATACCGTCATGAGCCATCGACCAAAGCAACCTTGTGGATGCATAAAGACATGAATTCCCCACAGAAAGAATGGCTGTCAAAATAATAAAATTCATGATACCTGCTGCATAAGGAATCCCGGCTATCTTCATCAAAGTTACAAAAGGGCTTTCCAATAAGCCTAATTCCGAAGAAGGGAATATGGCGGAAAGGATGATGATGGACGAAATGTAGAAAACAATGATTCTAAATAGTACGTTTCGAATGGCTTTAGGGATATTCTCTTCGGGCTTTTCACTTTCCCCTGCCGCTATTCCTATTAGTTCTGAGCCTTGATAAGAAAATATTACATTCATCATTGTCACAAAGATAATGGTAATCCCCCCTGCTGGAAATAGACCAGAAGGAGCCAAATTCTCAAAGAATGGGGTTGGACGATCAGATAAAGAGACAAAACCAAAGATGCCAGCGATTCCAATCAAGATAAACAAAATCACTGCAACGATTTTTATTCCAGCGAACCAATATTCCGCCTCTGCAAAACCTCTTGTCGTTAATGCATTCAAAGTAAATAAAAGCACTATGAACACAGCACACCAAATCCAGGTAGGACTATGGGGGAACCACTGTTTCATCAATATTCCTGCTGCCGTGAACTCAACTCCTGCAGTGGCGGCTGAACCTACGAAATACATCCATCCTAGAGAGAAACCAGCGGAAGGCCCTATATATTCGGCAGCATATTTCTGGAATGAACCTGTAACCGGCATATGAACGGCCAGCTCGCCAAGGCAGACCATTACCATGTACAAAATAAGACCGCCGGCTAGATAACCGACAAGGGCCCCTCCTGCCCCTGCTTGGTTAATGGTATAGCCTGCATTTAAAAAAAGACCTGTACCGATTACGCCGCCAAGTGAAAGCATAAATAAATGGCGTCTTTTCATTGAGCGCTGCAGCTGATCATTATTCTCCAGTCCATACCCCATATAAACACTTCCTTATCTTATCTATTAACCTATCCTTCTCCTAAACTATCTTAGAACCTCAAAGAGAGACAACTAAGTCCGCCATCTTGTTTTTGAAATTCAGTCACCTCCACATCAATCACAGTGTATCCCAAATCTTCAATTTTTTTCTTTGTATCCTCAAACCCTTTAGGGACAATAACGCAGTCGTTCATTCTTACGCAGTTACCCGAATATTCCTCTTCCTGTTTTACGATTATTTGATTGAAGCCAGAAAAAGCCTCGTTATTAATGAATTCCCCGGCCACTAATAAATTATTGTCTCCCAGGTAATTGACACCCGTTTTTAAATGAAAGAACTTCTTAAGGGGAATGATCGTCGTATCATATCCATATTTAGCCATAATATCTTTGAACTGAAGAGCACCTGTTTCATTTGTTCTAGTTGAAAGACCAATATAGAAGTGATCTTCAACTTGCATTACATCTCCGCCATCCAACATACCTGGAGATTGAATATATTCGATTGTGTCATAAAAGTTCTTTAAAACTTCTCTCATTTCATTAATCTCACCATTCCGGCTTTCTGCACCAGGATTGGTTACAAGGGCACATTTTGGCGTCAACACGGCTGTATCTTCCACAAACGTGGAATCAGGGTATCTCTCATCCGGTTCGAGAACGGTCACTTTCACACCGCAGCGTTTTAATGCTTCTACATAAGCATCGTGTTGTATAAGAGCTTTTTCATAATCCGGGTTTCCTAAATCCGATGTTGTTAAGCCATTTACATAACTTTTTCCAATCTTTCTTACAATCGCGTGTTTAAACATTTATATTCCTCCTAAATAGGTAGTTTATTTTTTAAAATGTAGGCTATTAACCTTTTTGAACCAGAAGTTCTTTAAATGAAATTTCTTTTCATCACTTTGCTCACTTAACTATTCCAGAAGCGGAAACCATGGAAAAAACCAGTCATGATAGGGAGAAAAGACACCGTAAGTTTTCTTTTAAACTATAACGTTTGTCTTTTCCAGCCCAATGCTTGCTCAATTATTTTAATCACCGCATAATTTATCCGCTATATTTACAAAATATCTTACTCCATACCCTAAAGCCTTCTCATCGATTTTAAATTTAGGATGGTGTAAAGGGTAAGCTTTTCCAAACTCATCATTATGAACGCCTAGAAATTGCATGGAAGAGGGTACGATTTCGGAAAAAGCCGAAAAATCTTCTGTCCCGAACATAGGATCATCAACCCGGATGATATTATCTCCTTCAAAAATACCTTCCATGACCGTTCTTGAAATATCGACAGCTGCTTTATCATTTACCACGGCTGGATACCCTAAATACCAAGTAATTTCACATTTTGCCCCATGTGTTTCTGAAATCCCCTTAACGATTTGCTCTAGATACTCCCTTGCTTTCAATCGGCTATCAGGGTCTAAGGAACGAATGGTACCACCGATTTTTGCATATTCAGGTATGACATTCAGCGCACTACCTGAATGGAATTGAGTGACTGAAATGACGGGTGTCCTAAGAGCTGAAATTTTTCTCGAAACGATATGTTGAAGATTCGTAGTAATTTCTGCACCAATGAGCAGCGGATCTACCGTTAATTCCGGAGTCGACGCATGACCGCCCTGCCCAATGATTTTAATTTCAAAATCATCGGCTGCTGCACAGAATACCCCTTCCCTTAAACATATCGTACCTGTTCGTTCATAAGGAGTAACATGCAGTGCAAATGCATAATCCACTCCTTCCATGACCCCTTTTTTCACCAATTCCTGAGCTCCCCCTGGCAGAACCTCTTCGGCGTGTTGGAAAATAAACCTGACTTCTCCATCAATCGCATCTTTTTTCCCAGAGAGGACTTTAGCAGCACCTAATAACATCGCAGCATGTGCATCATGTCCGCATGCATGCATAATCCCGGGATTTCTTGATTGATAATCAATTTCTGCTTCTTCTTGAATCGGGAGTGCATCAATATCGGCACGAAAGGTGATGGTATTCGATTTTCGGGCAGATTTTTTAGCTCCTTTGAGAACCGCTAAAACGCTCGTTTCGGTAGGTCTCGTCACTTCCAATCCTGTAAAGGTTTTTAATTTCCTATAGATGAATTCAGAAGTCTGGTACTCCTGATATGAGAGCTCCGGATTTTCGTGAAAATGACGTCGCCATGAAATCACTTCATCGACAACTGTCTCCTGTATTGTCTTCATCATAAATGCCTCCCTGATCATTTAGTGCCAATATTCAGATTTTTAAAGTCTTTAAAAAGGGCCATACTGTATGCTTTGAGCAATGATCAAAAAGATAATTGCTACCGCAACCTGAATCAAAAGATACGGAAACACCCATTTTACCCATTTCGTAAAAGATATGCCTGCCACTGCCAGTCCAGCCAATAGCACTCCAGAAGTCGGAAATATCATATTCGAAATCCCATCCCCTAATTGGAAAGCTAACACTGCCGTTTGTCTTGTCACACCCATCAAATCCGCCAATGGAGCCATTATCGGCATCGTCAATGCTGCTTGTCCACTTCCGGATGGAACAATGAAGTTAAGAAACAATTGGACAATGAACATTCCGATTGCATTTATGGCGGGAGGAAGCTGCTCAACCAATCCCGCAGCATAATATAAAATCGTATCCAGCATTCCGCCACTTGTAATGATGACCAAGATTGTCTGCGCAATGCCTATTATCAATGCCCCGGAAACCATTTCGCCCGCTCCTGAAATAAAACCATTAGCCATCTTGGATGGAGTCAAGCCACCAATCAGGCCCATTATGATCCCGCTTAATAAAAACAAGCCGCCAATTTCACTTATATACCATCCTAATTTAATAACTCCATATACTAATAGGATGAAATTCACCAATAAAATAATTAAAGCAGCGCTATGTCTTTTACTCATCCTAAAATTTTTATCAAGATGTGCATGTTCTTCACGCCTGAATTTCCCATACTCCCCCTGTTCAGGATCTCTTTTAACCTTCATTGCATGGAAATAGATGTACAATACTGTAACGACATAAAACACTGCAAGAAGAGCGATCCGCAATCCCATTCCCGAATACATGGGCAGTTCTGCAATGCTTTGGGCAACCCCTACATTAAAAGGGTTCGTAATGCCCGAGATGAATCCAGTCGCCAATGTTCCAAGGATGACGATCGCAAAGCCTGTAAGGGCATCAAAGCCCAATGCAATCGTCATCGGAACAATGATTGCGATATAAACTAATGAATCTTCAGCAGAGCCGATCAGTGTCCCTAATGATGCGAAGATTAATACCATCAACGGAATAAGCAATCTCTCTTTTTTTCCGAATCGGACAGCCACAAACTTAATGAAAGAATCCAGTGCTCCTGTTGCCTGCATGATTCCCAGTGCTCCGCCAAACAAAAAGACGAACAAGATAATTGACGCTCCTTCAATCATCCCTGCGTGAATGCTGCTGAACATTTCCAATAATCCCACTGGTGTTGATTCAACGAATTCAAAAGAAGTGGGATCAACTACACTTCGGCCATCCTTTTCAATTCTTTCATATTGGCCCGCGGGTAAGATATAGGTTAAAACCGTCACGATTACAATTACGATAAACATTAATACAAAAGGATTAATCCCTTTTTCCGGTAGCTCCGTCAGTTGGTTAAGCGGCTTATTTTTCTGACTAATCGGCTCGGAAGTGATTTGACCATTAGGCAGGTCATTCATTTAAATTCCCCCAGTTAAAGTTATATACTTTTATTCCAGTTCTCCTGACGGACCATCACTTCTCAACCAAACACTTAAACATATTCTTAATTAACTTCTCCAGCATGACGGGCGTATGGACGAAGGCGCTATCGATGTGAAGGCGCTCTGTACGCTGGTGGGCATCCTTGCCGAAAGGACCCACATTAAGTACGGGTGCCTGAAGTTTTTGCATATCCGCGAAAGGAATGCTGTAAGTATCGCCCCAGACTGGTGTATTTTTTTCAAAAGCTGTCCAGCCATCAGACTCATCATTATAATGAACATAGCTTAAATCGCAAAGGCCATTAAAATAATGAATTTGGCTGACTTCCTCACCAAGCATGCTCGCAGTTTCCTTCATTAATTTCACAGATTCCATGATAAGCGGATCATCGGACGTATTGACGGCTGGATAATATGGCGGTGCGAACAGCAATACAATGGCGGGTGAAAGCTCCTGACATTGTATCATCAATTTTTCAACGATCCGCACTGATTTTTCCCGCTCATCCAATTCCATGTTTCCTTTAACTTCACTCTTTATTTGCTCAACAAAACTCCCGCCAAATTTGCCCTCGGCATATGAAAGTAACTTTTCGTAACGCAATACTTGTACTTCACCTACACCTTCAATTTGTTCACGAAGGCAAAGCCCTTTATAAGATTCATTGCATTTCATCGCTGCTTCGTTAGCAACCTGTTCGAATAGGTCCATTATTTCTGCAGCTGTCCTTTTCATAATGAACACATTATAAAGCGCGGCTGCCCGATAAGGTGTCTGTGTTGAATATTGTAGTTTTAGATCTTTTTGCAGAAGCGATACCGGTAAAGGTGTTTCCTCACCAAGATCACTTTCTTGAAAAAGAGTGTTCCACTCCATAAGCTGCGTGAGGAAAGAGGCTATATAGTTAGCTGTCATGCCCTTTAATGGCTCACCTACATGAGTTTCTTTCCCATAAAAAAGTGCAGCGGGCATGATTTTCCCCAAAGTTCCTGAATAAATATAATGTCTATTATCGCCCGGTTTCTGTGAAAAAGACGGTTCACTATTAAAAAACATTTTATAGGAAAGGCCATATTTATCACGTAAAGTCACAAGTTCTTTAACTGCAGCCCTCATTCCCGCGGAATTCACTTCTTCATCAGGAACCGTTAACAGCAGGAGATTGATCGGCCATTGTTCGATGCTTGCCTTTTCGATGATAGCCATATGAAGGGCAAGACCCATTTTCATATCCATCGTTCCTCTGCCAAACAAGTACTTTCCTGATTCAAGATCAATGCGCGCTTCTTCCGGCAGTTCACCTTTCCTGTCATGAAGTTTTTTCGTGAGCTCCTCTGGCTGAAATGCAAGAGTCTCAAGATCACCGTATTCTTCAGTATGAACCGTATCAAAATGGCTAATTAATACAACAGTCTCCTTGCTATCAGGATGTTTATAAAAGGCATTGACAAAATTCCTCCCTAAATCAGCCTCGTGAAGCGATAAGTGCGCCGGATTCCTTTTAAAATAATCAAGCTCCCTCAACTTCTCTTGCACTTTATACGGAAACAATTGTTCTCCTTGTGTAAGAGTACGGCTATCCCAGCTAACAAGTTCACATAACAAAGCACGGAGCGTTTCTGGAGTACCCCATAGTAATCGACTCATTCCAATCCCCCTTCATTGATATTTGTACGCACCACCGGGCAGGTTAAACAAGTTGGACCGCCTGTGCCTTTGAAACTGATCTCAGTTCCTTTGTATTCATAAACCGTTGCTCCCGCATCAATAAGCTTTTGTTTTGTGTAAGCGTTACCAGAAGATATCACGCAAACCCGCGGAGCAATGGCAAGAACATTACAGCCCAAGGTCAAGTACTCATCAACTGGCACTTCGATAAGCTGTATGCCTCGTTCAATCAGCATATTTCTGAAAAAGACAGGCATAAGTCGGGAGTGAACAACTGCTAAATCCTGGTCGACCATACTGATTAAAGACATAAGATGGAGACACTCTCCCTCTCCTTGATCATGCGGAAGCTGAACTACGATGAATTCATCCACAAGATGAGCGGTCATTTCTTTTAATTGCCGAATGGCTTCAGCGTTTGTACGATAACCATGTCCGACAACTAGGGTCTTATCATCAAGCCAAACGATATCACCGCCATCCGCAACCGCATCACCCGTTAAATACCCAATAATCGGGATGTTCTTTTCCCTACAAAATTCTTTGTATACATTAGCTTCAGGCTGTCTCAATTCTTTCCCGGACTTTAAAATAATGGCTCCTTGGCTAGTGAATTTGACCGGATCATGAGCATATAAGGAGTCAATGCCGACCACCGAAGATGCTGGCAAATAATCGATGTTTGGAACATATTTCTCCAAAATGGAAATAAAGTCACCATACTCTTTTAATGCTTCGTTGAAATCTGGCTCTTCCGCATAATTGAAGTTCCGCCATGCTTGGCTTAAATGCTCTTGACTAATAAATGCTTCTTTCGGATGTTTTACAATGACACGTTCCAATGGATTGTACATGGACGAACAATATGTCACTGCCTCCCCCTCCTTTTCCGCATAGTGGAAAACGTTTCCGCTAATAGGAATTTTTCTTTTATTATAAAATCAACTTTGGTATAATGTCAATATGTTTTAAATTTTCAAATAACTTAAGGTTTTGTTCAACTTGTAATGAAAGATAGGTGGTTTGTTTATGCAATCGATCGACCGTGCCATGAACGTTATAAAGGTGCTGGTTTCCAATTCATCGGAAAACTGGCTGTCAATTACGGAACTTTCCCAAGAATGTGATCTTCCTGTCAGCTCCATGCATCGTTTGTTAAAAGCGATGTCCTTGCATGGATTAATCCAACAAGACGGGCAATCCAAACAATATGGTTTAGGGAATATTTGGCTCGAATATGGTTTACGTATGTATGACAAAATGGATTACATCAGCCAAATAAGGCCTGAACTGGAAAGGCTGATGAACGAAGTCGAGGAAAGCGTCTATCTTAGCCAGCCAATAGGAATGGAATCACTCGTTATCGAACGAATCGACAGTGAAAAAAGCCAAATCCGGGTTTATGACCAGCTTGGCTCAAGAGTACCTATGCATATTGGGGCTGCCAATAAAGTGATGCTTGCCTATATGCCATATAATCAAGCCAAAAAAATCGTGGATGCTCTTGTGCCAATTCAAGAAAAAGCAGCTTTTTGGGATATATTGCAAGAAACTAAAATGAAGGGACATGGAATCAGCCACAGTGAGAGAACAGAGGGAACATGTTCTGTTGCCGTGCCGATACTGAACCATTTTGGGGAAGTTCACGGTGCAGTGAGCATAGGTTTTGTCAGCTTTAACCTGACAGATGAAAGACTTGATTTCCTCATTAAGAATGTTATGGAAACTGGCGATCGGGTTTCTGCAAAATTGGGGTATAGGGGAATATGAATAAGAGAACAGTGAAGGATTATCGGATAAGCCGAAAAAGAAGATGAGTCATTTCATCTTCTTTTTCGTTTTTATATTAATCGCTGCCGGTCACAAATAAATCTTCTTTAAAATAGGCGAGTACCTCGCCGGCCACGACTGGTTCACCCTCCAATACCTCCAATGATTCTATTTTCCCGCTGACACCAATATCTATGATTTCCACACGTCCATCTGCCTTCTTAATCTGAAATAATTGTTCCCATTCGTAAAATCTCGAATTTTTGGATATTGAAATTTTTTCAATCCTGCCTTCACATGGGCTAAGAATCACATCAACGTACATTTACATCATTCCTTCCTTCAGTATTCTTCTAAATGAAATGGGGTTTGTAATACCAACTTGAGAAAGTTTTGGAACTCATGTATATCTTCTTGTTCAATCCCAAGGGCCGGAGCCCAGTATTGATCTAAATTAATATCATTGGCACAAAGCAGGATCATTCTTCCGCTTTGCATGGAAGTGACCATTGCTTTACCGAAAAACTGGGCCGAATATACAATGGTCACATCATATCTATAATCTTGTGACAATAAGCAATAATGATGAATAGCCTGGTTTTCTTTATTTTCGGAAAGAATGTCAAAATTCAACGGATTGCCTCCTTTCTTGTAAACCCTAATTCGCTCAGAACCTGACCCAACCTCGAAGCTGGGATGCTTCTGCTATTTTGCGAATCCCTTCAATATATGCAGCCACTTTCATGTTCACGGAATATTTTTGTGAAGTATGGTAGACATTCAAAAAGCTGGCCGTTATCTTTTCCTTCAATCGTTCATCCACAAGCTCTTCCGTCCAGTAATAACCTTGGTTGTTCTGGCACCATTCAAAATAAGAGACTATCACCCCTCCTGAATTCGCCAAAATATCCGGGACTAGCACTATACCTTTATCATCGAGAATCTTGATCGCTTCCTTTGTTGTCGGCCCATTTGCCGCTTCGATCAGGATTTCACATTTTAATCGTTTTGCATTTTCATTATTCACCACTCCGCTAATAGCTGCTGGAATCAGCACATCACACTCTTTTTCCAACAATTCTTGATTGGATAATGAATCTTTGTATAAGTTCGTAACGACCCCAAAAGAGTCCCTGTTCTCCAAAAGGTAAGGAATATCCAAGCCATCCGGATTATATAAGCCTCCAAGCTCATCCGCAATTCCGACAACCTTAGCCCCCATTTCATGTAAATACAACGCTAAATGACTGCCAACATTCCCGAACCCCTGAATGATTACCCGCATGCCTTCAATAGGAATCCCCCTTAAATCACATATCATTTGAAGTGTGTACAATACTCCCTTGGAAGTGGCCTTTTCCCTGCCCTTCGATCCTCCTAATCTCAGAGGCTTTCCCGTAATGAATCCGGGTGAATCGAATTCCCTGATGTGATCGTATTCATCCAGCATCCAGGCCATGATTTGTGAATTCGTATACATATCAGGCGCCGGAATATCTTTTGTAGGGCCCACTATTTGACTTACTGCCCTGACATACCCCCTGCTTAATCGTTCTAGCTCAGATGAACTCATCTGTCTGGGATCACACACAATGCCACCTTTTGCCCCTCCATATGGAAGATCAGTTATTCCGCATTTCAAGCTCATCCATCCGGCCAATGCCTTTACTTCTTCAGGAGTGACATCCGGGTGAAACCGAATCCCCCCTTTCGTTGGACCGGCTGCATCATTATGTTGAGCCCGATACCCTTGAAACATCCTTGTCTCCCCATTATCCATTTGAATAGGAATACTGACTTCCAGAAAACGCATTGGTACTTTCAAAAAATCAAAAACCTGATCTGGATAGCCCAAAACATGAATCGCTTCTTCTAAGATATCCTGGAATTCTTGCAATGGATTATCCAATTGCAGTTTTTCAATCACCTTAATTTCCCCTGTCATTTTAGCACCTCACTTTTATTCTTATATCTTACTTAAGCAACTTTCATGCCAGCTTTGAAGATATCATGTGGGATAGCCATATACCGCCATTTGCAATCATCACTATCACACATACCATCATCAGGAAATATGTATGAATTCATAATCAATTCAGGTTTGCATATGTAAACAGCGATGATTAAATACATAAAAAAACGCATCCTTATTAAGATGTGTCAGTCGGTGACAATCAAATTTGTCTACAGTCATTTAAGGGATTGTACAATTTGAACGTTGCCTCCAGGCACCCGCGGGCGGTCCGCCCTCTTCGCTTTGCCCTGCTGGTCTCCCCTGGAGGTTCGGAATGCTTTCAATCCGGACAACAAGGAGACGTAAAATATTGTTGATTGCTGCGATGAATGTAAAGAAGAAGGCCACCTGGACTTGGCAAGGGGCCGTGGTCAACTATTCTCCATACATGCTTCATTCAAATAAAAAACCAAAAAGGTTTTGGAATGAAACTATTCCAAAACCTTTTTGGCTTATCGGATCAGTTTTTACTAGCAAAGTCTCAAAGCTGAATTTCTTCAACATGGTATTGAGGCGGAGCCTTCCGAAATGCCTTTGTGATATATAATAGATAACAAAAACCAATAATGAACCAACTTATTCCCATTATTAAGGAACTTATCTCAAGGTTGATCCAAAGAATGCCAATTGCTATAGCTCCAATTAAAGGCATTATTAAGTATTGAATACACCCCTTTATCGTTCGATGTTTCTTTTCCCGAATGATAAAATGGCTGATCACTGAAAGGTTTACAAAGGTAAATGCCATTAATGCACCAAAGTTGATCAGTGAAGTCGCTGTCACTAAATCGAAGAATAAAGCAGACAAGGAAATGACTCCAACTATGAGTACATTAATGGCTGGAGTCTTCCACTTAGGGTGAATAAACCCAATCCATTTTTCCGGAAACACTTTATCACGTCCCATAACATACAAAAGACGGGAAACGCTGGCATGCGATGCTAGTCCCGAGGCTAGCGTATTGACGAAAGTCGTACAAAGAAAAATGGATTGGAATAGCTTCCCACCTACATAAAGGGCGATTTCCGGTAATGCAGCATCCGGTTCCTTAAAACGGGATATATCCGGAAAAAAGAGCTGAATAAAGAAAGATGCGGTAATGAAGATGATTCCACCCCAAAGTGCAGTTAAAAATATCGCTTTTGGAATCGTTTTTTTCGGATCTGGCGTTTCCTCAGATAGTGTCGTTACCGCATCGAATCCCAAAAAGGAAAAACAAAGGATCGTGGCCCCGGTTATTATTGCCGAAACTTCCATTCCTTCATTTACGAAAGGCTTTATCGTAAACACTTCTCCTGTACCTTCTCCATCATTTAAACCTTTGACAACAAGAATGATGAACACTGCCATGATGGCAATCTGAATTAAAACAAAAAGCGCATTAAAGTTAGCAAGTACATTGACACTCCGGAGATTGAGAATGGTGACGATTGCTACGAATAATACTACCCAAATCCATGTAGGAACCCCTGGAAATAATGCTGTGAGATAAATTTTGGTCAACAATGCATTGACCATAGGTAAAAACAAATAGTCTAACAACGAAGACCATCCCACCAGGAATCCTAAATGCGGATTTATGGCCTTTTGCGTATAAGTATATGCAGAACCTGCAGCAGGAAAAACCTTTACAAGTTTTCCATAGCTTGCAGCTGTAAAAAGCATCCCCACCAATGCAAAGATATAGGCAGTCGGCACATGGCCGCCCGTAATCCCAGATACAATTCCAAATGTATCAAATACGACCATGGGGGTCATATATGCTAACCCCATCATAACGATTTGCCATAATTTCAGTGATCTTTTCAATGTAACCTCATTTTCCACCTATCATTCCTCCTTGAAACCGCTTTCAAATCAGTGGTCCATTTCTTAAATAGATAAATCTTCATGCCTCCCTCTTTTAAAAGTTTTACCTGTATACCTTAATGCAAATACTGTGCCACATAATTTCGGTTTACTCGACAAACGAAAAACGCCAAAAACGCTACTTAATTCCTGTATTCTTACCGGCACATGATTGATTTAAAGAAATGAAGTCTTGGAGCATCTCTTCATCGGCGATTCAATTCCCCATAAATTATTCGCCTTTGCATAACGCAAGCAAATGATATGCGTAAAAATCCTCATTAAATCACTTACTGTGACCCTGGCATGATAATTGCATAATTAATCATCCATAGGAATTCATTTATATGAGTTTCAAAACTATTATCGTTATAAGAAAATGGAGGAATAGAACTATGAAATATCCTTTATCCCCTGATGTTAAACCAGAGTTTTGTACCACCGGATCATTTATGCGCTTACCTTCTACAAGAGAAAATGCCAAATTGGCAGTGGTAGGCATGCCTTTTGATACAGCTGCTTCATTCAGGGTAGGAGCCCGGTTTGCTCCGCAGGCAGTCCGCCAGGCATCCATGACGTTGTTTCCTTATCATCCGATTCACAAGGTATTTCCGTTTGACGAATGTAATGCAATTGATATTGGGGACGTTTCGGTGATTCCCCATAATATACATCGAAGCTATGAGTTAATTGAAAAGGCTATGGCAGACTTGATGAAAAACGGTATCATTCCAATAGGCATCGGAGGTGATCATTCAGTAACATTGGCTAATCTAAGAGCTGCCGCCAAAATACACGGTCCTGTTGCTCTTCTTCATTTTGATTCACATACAGATACCTGGGATACTTATTATGATGAAAAATACTGGCATGGTTCCCCGTTTATCCGTGCATATGAGGAAGGCTTGCTCCAAACGGATAAAGTTTTCCAGATTGGCATCAGAGGTACGCTCAATCATCCAGGAGATATAGATTCAAGTACAGATCTAGGTTACAATGTGATAACTACGCCTGAACTGAAGAAAAGAGGAATCGAAGATGTCGTGAAGGAAGTCAAGAAAACCATAGGGGATACACCATGTTTCTTGACCTTTGATATTGATTTTGTAGATCCATCATGTGCTCCTGGAACTGGCACCTTGGAGGTCGGCGGTCTAAATAGCTTTGAAACCCTAGAGATGATACGCTCTCTGCAAGGATTCAACTTTATTGGATTTGACCTGGTGGAAGTCCTCCCGCCATACGATCCAACACAAATTACATCACTATTGGCAGCCACCATAATACATGACTTTGCCAGTTTAGTAGCCTTACAGCTAAAAGAAGAACAAAACGAGGAAAATTCAGCCGAAAAAAGTTTATAGAAGCAAACAGTTTCGTTGAAAAGGCATCTGCATGTAGTTCAGATGCCTTTTTTTCTATATCATCTTTTATTCTGTCCTGCATCCTTTATAAATCATTTCTATAAACTGAAAAACAAGTTCGAGCTATCGGTGTGGGAAAAAATAAAAAAACACATCCCCTCTAAAAGAATGGGATGTGTCATCATTTTATTCGTCCGATTCTGACTCAGGACGATTGGATTGTGTTGGCAGGGTATTCCAAAAGCTAGAATCAACAGTTTCTATTGAACCATCGGCGATAGCTCTGACAGCTGCATCCAAAGTGGTTATTGTTTGCTTTATTAAATAGCCATTACTTTTTTGTCCAAGCGCCACTGACTCGATATTGTGGTCCGACATACCTCGCATCTCAAAGAGCAGTGTGGCAATATCATAACGAACGGCTGCACCATTACGGCCAATATTTTCTCCAGAACCGCCATCATACTTACCAATATGCCCCCAACCAGTTGGTTCAATGGAGTTATATACAACAGCACCCAGTTTTTTTGACGCTTCTAATACCTCAGGCTTTACGTTAGCGTTAGTAGGATAAAGAATTGAACCTGAAACAAGTTCACCATCTGTTTCGCTTAACGTTCCCTGATGATGTAGATCTATCATGTAATCTATATCGTATTTCGCAAATACATTTTCGTGTAAAGCCTTTACCTCCACTTGCATGGAATCAGTTTTTTTATCATGCTCACGGTTTAAGTCTATCCCATTTGCATTCGCCCGTGTTAAATGTCGATCTCCTTTTGCTAAATAGTCATCAAGAGGGAAATTAACATCTCCCATTGCCCCATCTGCATTTAACATGGGAATGATCAGTATATTAACATTTTCCAATAAACCTTTAGTCTTATTCGTGCCTAGATGTTTAATGAATTCGAGTGCACCTTCAGTAGTCAGTTGTTCATTTCCGTGCTGTTGGGTTAAAAATAGTATAGTAGGATTCTTAGGATTTGAAATGTATTTCGCTAAGTAAATATCCCTCCCTTTTACCGTTTCGCCGATTACTTCCAATGCTAGCCTTTCTTGTTTAGCATCCTGCGTTTTAAGATAGCTTACCAGGCTTTCATATGTATGAAGTTTTGAAGTTGTCACTTGACCATTTCCAGCACTGGGACCATTTCCAACCGCTCCGACTGGCAGCGCAACAGCTGTAACTGCGCTTAATGTCATTAAACTAGATAATGAAACTGATAGGACTTTCTTTTTAAAATTCAATAAAAACCCTCCTTAAAATTTAATTACAAAAAAGTAACTATTATTAATATTCTGACATCTTTAACACTTTATGTTAATAGTGAAAAATAACTATGTTTCAAATCATTTTCTTCTGCACCATATAACTTGAAAGGAATTACTTCTACTAACGCGATATTCAAAAAGGCATTTTCTGTTTGCCGTAACCGATCAGGAAGAAAAACCAGGCGGGTACCCGTCTGGTTACTAAGTTGATGAAACTATCAATTTTTATTATTGCCTGCCCTCTGTCAGTGGAATTGACTTGTATTGTTCCGGATTGATTTTATATACTGAGCCATCAGTAACTCCATCAATTATTCCATATAACCCTCTTTCCACTGCTTTAATAAGCATGCCTTTTTTCTTTTGGCCAAAAGACTGTGTCTGGCCTCTAACTTCAAAGAGCACTGTCCCACTTCCGTTTAAAGCAAAGGCTCCTAAAGCCGTCCCAGGAAGATTTTGGTTTTGCGGATATAATGATATATTTCCATATGGAGAATTACCTTGTTCTTTCATAGCATTATATACCGCTACATTCAATTGTCTGGAAAAATCATAATTATAGTTTTTTGCATATTTGGCATACTCTTGTCCTGAAGGCGAGCTAGGATCAGGAACAAATTGAGCGGAAAGCGAGTATGTGACTAGATCATCCGTTCCATCAATTTCATAATAGGGAGCTTGGTGGTGCAAGTCCACAAAAACCTCCACCTTTCCATATTGCTTCAGGAGAGACTTGTAAACATCACGCGTCGTTTGTGATTCAGGTGTTATGAACCAACCAGGGGTGGATGATTTTCCAGGGAAGTCTTTAGCTTGAGGAGTATAATTTAAATCAGGATTAAAGTCACGATTGACATCGAAACCAGGATTGGACTCATAATCGAATGATTCATTTTTGTATGTATAATAGTTCCAAGATGGATTCACTCCTGCTAACTGTGGAAACTGTTCCACGACCTCTGACCAGGTCATATCATTTCCCCGGCGGTTCAATTCAGCACCATCCGGATTCATTTTAGGCAAAGCCACCAAGGTAATTTCTTTACGAATTTTCTCCGCTTCAGGAGAATTGGTCCCCAAAAATTTCAAGACATTCAAGATGGCATCCGTACCAGTTTTCTCATTTCCATGAATCTCACTTTGAATTAAAACGACTTTGTCACCTGTTCCCACGGTTGCTTTATAGATTTCTCTATTTCTATTGGAATATCCAGCTATATCCACTTTCACCTTACCTTGGCTAGCACTCGCAATTTGTTTTAGCTTTTTCCCTAATTCAGCATGATCTGTAAAACCTGAAACCGAATAAGTTTGTTGAATGGGTGTTCCTGGGGACGTTTCATTAGCTGCAAATGTTGGTACCGCAATACTCGCCGATAAAACGGCAACTCCTAGAGTTGAAACAATTTTCCTGTTTTTCATATTACAACAATCACTCCCTAAAAATATTATTCTATCTCATTATACAAAAGGGCAAAGTAGAAATATGTTGGAATTTGATGTCGTATTATGGATTTTAATGATCGGCCTAGTGGCCTTGGATATAGCCTGCTCAGTTATATACAAAATTGGGCAAAAGAACAGGGTGCTGAATATATTACATTGGAATGATTTCAACGCCTTGATACTCATCAATAAATTCAAAAAAAGTCGGCTATACTATATTTTATTTTCGCTTCTTATACTCCCCTATGACGTATAGCCTTTTTTGCACCTAAAATATCCTGCCCATGAAAGTTTGAAGTTTTGAATAAGGGTTATGAATGTAGCTTTTCAATAATGTTTGCAACTTTATAAAAAAGTTGAACCGTTATTAATAAAGTTTGCTTAAAATGAATGCTTTGGTTTTTTTGTAAGCCGTAAAACGCTGATTCACACGATATGTTTGATCAAACATAGTTTTACTTTATAACAAAAATTATACGCAGATGTAATGGAAAAGAGTCTTAGTGGTTGAAGAATCCATAGGTATTAATAAAAATTCCATTTATACAATATAATTTTTCTCCCGAATACTTTTTTGATGAGTTTCTTCTTTTAGTAAGTAGTACTAATTTTAAACTACTTTCGTATTGCTTCATTAAAGTTCGTCTTTTTAACGCCCAACTCCCTAATGTTCCCAAAAAAAGAGTAACCATTTAGGTTACTCTTTCTAAGATTAATTGCTATTATTTTTATCTGATCATTCAAGAAAGTTTATGACTGTTTTTCGGCTACTAGACTAAAATGTCAAGATAGTAAACATAGTTCCAATTGCTACATAAAAAAGTTCAAATTCTGACATGCTTAAATAAGATTGGCCAAGAATTATCACCCTTTATTTCTTCTTTCCGCTAGGAATATCTAAAAGTAAAATTTCCCGTTCCTTGCTTACCCAATGATTCTCAACCGGGTCAGAAAGGTAGTAGCAGTAAAAATGCATATTATAAAATGCACAAAATTAGAATTATTTATAAAGATTTAAAGATCATCTAAATCATCTTCATCTATTCTTGGAAGTTCTGGTTCGATACCTTGGAAAATCATTTTCAATTCACTTTCTAATGAATCTAAGTGTTCTGTCATGATTTTCTCTGCATATTCAGCATCTTGATCTTTAATTGCTTTAAAGATTGAAAAATGTTGGGCATAAATTGCCTTATCCATTCCACTGTATTGACCTAATTTTTCTCTTGTGATAAATAAGACCTCTCTAAATAAATCAGATGCCGCTTCCATCATTATTGAGAGAACCTTATTTTGACTGGACTTTACTATATAAGAATGAAATTTATGATCTGCAGCTACACTCTTCTGAAAATCATTTTCAATGAATGCCTTTTTCATTTCTTCTAATATTTCAGATATGATCGCCAGGTCATTACTTGTTCTCCGGATTGATGCTAATTTTATTGCTTGAACCTCAATGATTTTCCTAGTTTCTAACAAATCAAATATAGTGACACTATCCAAAGCCATTGTATAGGATAGGGTATGATATATCCCTTTCAACTCAGGTTCCTTAATAAAGGTACCACCAGCCTTCACTTCAACCATGCCAAGCATTTCTAATGACTTTAAAGCTTCTCTTATTACTGTCCGGCTAACCTTTAACTGTGTAGACAATTCGCGTTCAGATAGCAATCTATCTCCTGGTGATAACCCACCTTCAAGAATTAAGTGTCTAATTTCCTCCATTATTTTTACGTACGACTTTACTGGAGACTCTTTACTTAGTTTAATTTTCAGTACCCCCTTTTACTCTCTTAATAAAATATCTTTCTATAGTTTTTAGCTATAAACAAATTCAACTTCCGGCCAGACCAGGGAGTTATTCCCAATTATTATACGAGACATCTAGTGATATTTCAAAGTATTTCATATTATTCAAACTATTTCTAGATTTTTTTATGAAATAACTTTTATATTATATTTGCTTGTTTTCCTTGATCATTTTAATCCTCTGATCAAGTATTCCTGCAGTTAAATAAACACCAAAAGCACAAATAAGCCGCCAAATATTTGCTCATTCGTTATTTCACCCACCAATAAAAAAAGCAAGAAATTGCAGTAAAGGTAGAAATTAAAATCAAAAGAAACTCTCCTGACTCATTTAGTCCGATTCCGATTTCTCAAACTGATACATTCCGTAATAAATAAGAAAATGCACACGGGAAAATAATCATATAGCTAATTCCAATTATTTTGCCACTGATTAGGCAGATCCAACTCTAATATTCCTCACAAGTATCACATCCTTACATAAAGAGGAGTATCTCAATTGTTGTTGGTCATCACAATAATAGGAGTATTAGTTATATTGATACAGGGAAGCTTGTCTGAGTTTTTTATACTAAATATAAAAAAGGTGCCCTTTTTATTTACTGGCCAACTATTTTTGGGCAGGTAATTTTATTTCTGGAACCTCTATCTTTTCGTAGATGTCACCAATCTGGACCACTTTCGCACGTTGGTTGTAACATTGGTTTTATTATTAATAATTACTTATTTTAGCAAAAAGCCAAAGTGGGAGGGTTATAACGTACTCCTTTTAATAGAACTTGAACATATCACGGTAACGAATGCCGCTTTAGTTAGTGCTTTACAACCAGGATTCCCCCCTTTTAGGGAGTATCATTCCGAATCAAAATTTTCATATAAAAAGGAGTCATCCTAAACTTATAAAATAGCTTTGTATGGCTACTATGTTAAGAAGACTCCTAATTTTTTTGAATAATGATAAAGTGTTAATCTATCTTTATAAAAATAGAGAAAGCAGACTTCTTTTATAGTCTGCCATGTAACTTCATTTTTCATTTTTTACTTTCAAAATTTTTTTAAAGTTACGTTTCTTTTAATAGTTTGATACATCCTCTTTTTCATCCATTTTGCTCGCTTCATCATGGCTCGCTTCTTCTAAGCTAAGGTTCTTTGTTTCAGGTGCCATAAAGACGGATACCAGTAATCCGATAACGTTCAATCCTGCTGCCAATAGCATCGTGGGTCCAACTCCATATGTTGCTAAAGCAATTGGTAAACCGAATGTTCCGACTGAGGCACCGATTCTGGTTACTGTTGTAGCAAAGCCAACTGCAGTTCCTCTAATTTCTGTCGGGAATAGTTCATTTGGATAAGCCCATTCAAGAATAGCAGGAGCTCCTGCGAAAAATGCATACATAAAGAATAAACTAACGATGATCCAACCGCTTGCTTCAGGTGCTAACCCCAGACCTAGCAGGGCGATTGTGGTAAAAAAGAAGCCCCCGATACAGAGAGATCTCCGTCCAATGCGATCAATAAAGAACATAGAGACCGTACACCCAATTAAAAACATGAATGAAATTAATGCCGATCCAATATGGGACAAATCCCCCTTATTTAAATTAAAGGTTTCTAACAAAGTTGGTGCAAATGTATAAATCGCAAACATCGGGATTAATTGAAAATTCCAGAATAGCATGACAAAAATCGTACGTTTTCGATAGGCGGGCGAAAAGAGTTTCATGAGACTTGGTTTTTGAACTGGCCCTGAAGGAATATCTTCTAGTGTCGTGGATTCCCCATAGATATTTTTCATGATTCGTAATGCCTTTTCTTTCTGTCCTTTGCTTAAAAGCCATCTTGGTGATTCAGGAGTATTTAAACGCATAAATATAACAATTAATGTAGGTATAGCACTTGATCCTAACATCCATTTCCAAGCATCCGGTCCTAAGTTTAATAAAAAGTAGCCTGCAAAGTAAGCGACAGTTGCACCCAAATACCAAGATATAGTAAGGAATCCGATCATTTTCCCTCGATATTTCTTAGGTGCAAATTCCGTTAACAACGAGGTGGCAATTGGATAATCAGCCCCTATGGCTATACCTAACAACACTCGGATAATGAATAGCTGTTCGACATTTGTTGCAAATATTTGAAGTATGGATAAAACAAGAAATGCTATTAGATCCAAACGATACATGCTTTCTCGGCCAATCCTATCCGTTAGATAGCCGAATATTATTCCACCAATGAATATTCCAATTAAAGCAGAAGACCCCAGTAGCCCGTTCCATAAACCATTGATCTCAAATGATTGATTTAATGGGATTAAAGCCATTGCAACGATGCTAAGTATATAACCATCAAGAAAAGGACCACCTGCTGTAAATATTGTTAATTTCATGTGGAATTTCGTTAATGGTGAATCATCAACAATATTACGCGCTTTGGTTGACATTACTATTTCCCCCTTTGATTAAAAGGTTTCTTTTTTTCTTCATAATAATTTGCGCTTCATTTCTTTTTTGTTCCCATTTTTCAAAAATCTGCCTGGATGAAAGATGGTTAAAATGAATTTTGCAAATTGTCAAGAATTACAACACTCTCAATAGCTTGTATAATTTAGAAATACATTATGAAGAACTAAGAAGGAAAAGTAATGCTTTACTGGATGAAGGATTTTCGTTATTAAATTGACAAACAAAATCGCATTTTTAACGAAAACCCATAAAATATCAACGAATTATTGGTAAAATACCAAACTGAGCACCCACATATAATTATTTCCAATGATATTGAACCAAAGCAAAGCAAAGCGATTTTCAGTACATCAAATTAAATACGTTATCTCCCGGTAACTCATTTTTACTAATATCGTAAAAACGTAATAGAACCATGTTGTATTTAATATTTTCTATTTACAAAGTATGTTCAACCTTATTCGAGTATACTTCCATACCTCTTAACGCTAATTCTTTAAAGAATGTAGCCGTTTCAATACATTTTTCCGGAGGATACACACCTTTTCGTTTAACTTGGCCCTTTGCAAGCATTTGAGCCACAATGGAAGGAGGTACAGATGTTTTCAATGCTCCAGCAGGAATATTCCATTTCTTTTCACTCCCAACATAAACCTCAACTACAACTTTCTCTTTCCGACCATTTTTTTCACCTGTTACGTCAACACGAGTTACACTATACTGATCTTTATCCACTTTTGGTTGTATTAGTTGATTAGCAACAGTTAGTAATGCTTGCCTTGGAGATACCTCAACCCCACCCATATTAATAGGTTCCTTACTACCAAATCCAAGCTGAACTAAAAACTCCACTTTCTCATGGAACTCCCTTGGAAGAGCAATGCTGAAGGTAGTATTTTTACAACCCTGGTCTTTAAATGAATCATAGAGTGTAACGGGTTCAGGATGAATTGTATATACAGGATTTGCAAGGCCAATCGGTTCCTTAAATTCAACGGGCCTTGAAATAAGTGGATCAATTTTAGTTATTTCACCATCTTTCACAATAACCGGATTTAAAGTATACTCGTCGATAATAGTATCTAGCATATATGGTGTAACTAACGGAGAAGAGTATTCTGTAAAATCCTTCATGGCAATTGTAATATCAATATCAGATACTGTATCTAACTGTTCTACCCCAGCTAATGCCATCATATTTGAAATTCCAGGGCCACTTCCCATTCCAAGGACGGCTGTGATCCCGTTTGCCTCAAATTCTTCTGTCAATTCAAGTTGTTCTGCAGTTTCTTTTGGCCAAGCACCAAGGTCTACATAATTGACTCCCGCCTTTAATGCTGCCCTGGTTACATTTGGACATAGAAAAGCTGGACCGCTATTGATAATAACATCAAAGTCTTTAATGACATTGGCAGTTTCTTCTTCGTTAAGGACATTAATCTGCTTGGCTGTTAAACGTGGATCTCCGATTTGCTTAGCTCTTTCTTCTGCTTTTTCAATTAAAATGTCAGCAACCATAACCTCTGTAACTTCATCATTTTCTAACAAATCATAAATTGTCCCTAATGCTTGGATTCCTGCTCCACCAATAACTATAATTTTCATCTTAATTCCCCTCTCTTAATAAATTAAATAACAACATTTTGATTGATTCCATTAAAAAATTGAACTAGATTATTTATTGCTATAATAAAAATTTCTTTTGAAGCCTCGGGTGTATTAAATGCAATATGCGGACTAAGAACTACATTTGATATTGATAGCAGAGGGTTATTTTCCAAAATAGGTTCTTCATCAAAAACATCAATACCAGCGCCTGCAATTCGTGATGAAGAAAGAAATTCAACTAATGAAATTGTATCGATTAATTCTGCTCTTGATGTGTTAATTAGATATGACTCTCGTTTCATCAGTGAAAGTTCCCTTTCGCCTAATAGTTTCCTCGTTTGTTCCGTTAACGGCAGATGAAGTGAAACAAAATCTGATTGTTCTAGAAGCATTTCTAAGCTAGTAAATGTTACACCTAATTTTAGGGCTCTTTCTTTATTTGGGTTAAAAGTCCAACAAATGACATTCATGCCAAGTACCTTACATAATTCAGCCATTTTCTGCCCTATTCCACCCAATCCAATCAAACCGATTGTTTTTCCCTTTATCTCCATGATCATATTGGACTGATCCCAAATCCCTCTTGTTACATTTTGGTGATTCCGGTTAATATTTTTTGCTAGCGAAAACATTAATGCTAATGCATGTTCTGCAACTGAATTATCTGCATATCCAGGGGTATTTGTAACTGTAATACCTCGAGACGCTGCAAATTTCAAATCAATGAAATTAGAAGCACCAATCCCGGTAAATGAAATGATTTTCAATTTAGGGCATTTAGCAATAACTTCATTCGGTATTGACCATCCCAGAAGTATCCCATCGGCATCCTTTACCCTGTTTACAAACTCTTCTTGAGTTTCAGGTCTTCCTTCATAAACACGAATTTCGGCAAATTGTTGTAATGGATCGAGAAGTTCATCCGTTAGTAATTTTTTAAATTGCGGATCTGCATCTGGATATACTATTAACACCTTTATCACCCCCTTACCAATTTCTCTATTAATTTAGGAAACTTTAATTAGCAGATATAACTGAAATGGCAGTCTTTAAGTACTATGTTTTCAGGCTTTCTTTTTAGATATAGTACAATATCCTTTTCTTCTTGTTTTACATCATAGGTTAGAAGGGAAACCTGAATAGGTGAAAAAATGGACTTTCCCGTTTTCTTTAATATATCAACCCCTCTCAAGGTGGAAATTTAAAATGATAGCGTTTACATTAAGGTTGGTCTGACCATGGAATACCATTATTATATAACAGAAATTTACATTAGTCAAAATATTTTAAATTTTTAATCAACTAATATAATTAACATAATATTTCCCTTTGAACTACCCGCTAGTTATTAATATAGGGAAGCATATTTGATACAAAAACGAGAAGTCGCTGGGGCTGCATCGTGAAGATGCTATTTTTCAAGGAAGGAGAAATCATTAGAACATGGAGGGGAATTTAACAATCCAATAGGGCAATCGACTAGAAAGCATATTAATAGAAATGAAACCAATTTGTAACGCAGGCATATTATTTACAAAGACAAAAGTTAAATATAAAAAGTAGTCATAGAATTGGCTTTGACAAGAGCTTTTAATCCTTTACTACTGTGCCTTGTCAATACCGGTCTACTTTTCCCATTCAATAAATGATTTATTAGAGGACGATACGACTGTTTTCATATTGCAGTAGAGAATCTGTTCCGGCAGCCCATTTAAAGCAGGGAAAGGCATTCATATGGCAATTCATCAGTGTTTCTAATTTCATATCCGTTGGAAACTCCACATTTTTCATTTGGAATAACTTAAAACCACGATGAATGAATACAATTTTTGGAACTTTCCATTCACCTCATACATTCCTACTTCCGCCCAATCCATCTGAGCTTGCTTTCCCGGTGGAGTTTCAAATCTTACTGTAGCTTGTTTTTCGGCTGAGCCCGATAAGGGTTTAACAAATTCTCAATGAATCGTTGTTTTCCCCTCATAACCCAAAGTCTGAATTTCTTCAAAAAGGACCATACTATTTGTCGTTCCTTCTTGAATTCTTTGCAGAGCATAAGGCTCTTAAATGTTCCGAATTTACTCTCCCCCTTTCACATAGTTGATTGAAGTACTTGATTTTCCTTTATATATTTACTGACTGTATTGCGATCAAACCCCGTTTCCTCGGCAATAAAAATTTCCCCAGTCTTCAGCATCGTCTCAAACGCTCCAACTCTATTAAGTGAAGAGATGATTATCTGTTATTTTTGGAGAACTTTAAACCGTTGATAATGGGTATTTTAGCACCAATGATGACAGTGACGATTCAAATTAATTTAACTATATGAATAACTTGAACATGAATGGCCAAAAATAAGATGTATTAAGAAAGCAAAAAGGTGAATGCCTGAACGCTTCAACATTTAATCATTTGTATTTAGTTGGAACGGTTATTTTACATTCCCCTTCTTCTTTAGCTGATTTTGTTAGCTGTAGTGTTGTCTTGAACGTTCGCTTTGGTATTGAAACTGTTACACGAACGCTGGAAATTTTCTACATATCTGTTTTAATATAACTTACTAATTTAAAAAATTCTTTCATTCCTCAAGTAATATACAAAACACCTAGCTAACATTGGAAGGTTTCACCAAAATCATTAAATTTTTTAATGATTTCCCCTTCAAAGTTCACTAAAAGAATAGAAGGAGAAAAAGCTTTTTATACTGACATTGATCAGAGGAATCATTTTAATTCTGGATATCTTGGTTTTTGGGCCACTATTAAGCCCATAAACGCTTAGGTAGCCAAAATGATTAAAATAATGCGAGTTGGCGGCATAAAAAATCATCATAAATATATGCTAGAACTTCGATATAAAATCCATATTCACGGTTGAATTTGGGTTGAATACAATAGGATATGATCCAATGAATGTTATGAATGGGGTGGTATGGTGAAACATAAAATAATCATTATTCTTAGTTTAGTCTTTGTAGTATTTATGACTGTTTTACTCATCTTTTACCTCATTAAAGATGATTCTTCCCGATGGATGGTAGCTCTTGGGGGAATATTGGTAAGTGCCTTGCCCATTTCATTATTATTTGTTAAACATAATCCCTTTAACATTCCGATCATTATTGGTTATTATATTTTTGTTTTCTGTACGACATTTTTAGGTTCAATCGCAAATTTTTATGTGGATTTTAAGTGGTGGGACTCTACCCTTCACTTTTATAAAGGTATCCTCGTAGGTTTTGTTGGGATTGCTCTTTATAAACTATACATCCCTCAATCGGCGAGAAAAGATATTTCAAGGTGGGTCATCTTTCTATTTGTTCTCTCGCTTTCAGTCACTGCCTCTGTTCTTTGGGAAATCTATGAGTTCTCAGGAGACCTGACTTTTACTCAAACCATGCAGCGAGGCGGTAATAAAGATACTATGTACGATCTAATTTTCGGTCTTACTGGTGGTCTTCTTATTTCCATTTATTCTAGTGTACAAAAAATAAAATTATGATAATTTGTTGAGGTAATCATATGAATCGTAAGCTAGTTATTTCATTAAGTTTAGTGTATGTCCTTTTTATGGCTGCTTTATCTATTTTTTTCTATTCAGCCGATGAAACTTTCAAATCACTGGTTTCGATAGGCGGTGTGGTATGTGGGGCAATTCCCCTTTTACTGGCCTTATTTACCAAGCTTCAATTCAACCTGCCAATTATCATTTCCTATTTAATCTTCTTATTCGGTTCACAATTTTTAGGTTCTATTTTAGGTTGGTATGGACTGGGGTGGTGGGACACATTATTACATTTACTAAGCGGTTCCCTTCTAGCTTTTACGGGTATTGCTTTATATGAACGACTGGTATACAGAAATGCAGGCAAAGAGATATCCCCTTGGTTTGTCTTTTTGTTTACCCTCTCTTTCTCAGCACTTGGTGGTGTCATATGGGAGATCTACGAATTCAGTTCTGATCAATTATTCGGGATGACACTACAAGGCGGAGGGAATAAAGATACAATGATAGATTTAATTGCGGATACTATTGGGGGACTTATCATTGCAGTGTGGGCCGGAGTGCGGACAAAGATTAAGTTAAAGAAAACATGAAAAAACGTTCCAGTTGATTTCAGAAATCCGCTCCCTTTCCGCCGACTGCCTGCCAAAACAACTCGCCGTAAGCATGTAGCGGGGTCACGGCTAGCCAGTTATTCGGCAGGAGTGCCGCAAATTTCTTCAATCTAATGAGATTTCATTCCATATAAAACGAAAAGGGTTCGGGATGCAACCATTCCTGACACCCTTTTGTAGACAAACAAAAACGACCATCTTATCGATGGTCGTTTCTATGTTCATTTAAATATGATGGAAATTATTTTCTCCGTCGTCATCGCACTATCTACCACATACGTTCCAGGTCGTAATCCGTTGGCCTTGCCTTTCTTTTCAACCTCGTTAGAAAAATCATTGGCATTCTTAATGACTTTTGCTTTTTGAAGGGTTTTACCAACATCGATGCTTGTCGAGCCTTTAGACACCCTCAGAACTGTACGGTATATGACTTTCTCTGTTGGTTCTTTTACATTTTCTTTTTCAGCTTCCACTTTATCTTTAATCGACTTTGCTTCAGCAATCTGATCTTCCCATTCTTTTTCTGAATGTATGACATACCCTTCAGAAACCAGAGATTCTTTCATCTCATCTTCTGATAGTTTCTCCGATGTGCCGGTCGCTTCACTTGGACCAAAGAAGTACACTGCACCGCACAATCCTGCCGCAACAACAATGCCTCCGGCAAAGCTGCGCATTGATTTAGATGTCATTGGCCACAGTTCTCCTTTCATTCTTCGTTTTTATGTAAGGAGTAAGCATGCGTTCTATTTCATCTTCCGGCTGTTTTGTCTTCAGTGCGATGCTTTCAAATGAATAGCCTCGCTTATGTAGGTCGAGCACTTCACGCAACAAGATCCGCGTTTCGGAAGACATTGCTAGAACGCCTGCCTCTTGCACCGTAATTTCAGCATCTATCTCGATGTTCCTGATTTTTTCCTGTAATACATTCATTTCATCTCCAAAAGTGATAGCAACCTGTTCCAATTGACTGTCCACTTTTACAGAATCCTTTTTAATAAACGATAAAATGAACAGTAATACTGCTGCAGCAAACAAAATGATCAGAGCCCATTCCATCATTCTATGTCCCTCCTTAATCTTTGAATCTAATATCTCGCTTTCTAATTATATATTGATTCGTTCCAAAACTCGATTTAAAAGAACAAAATACCACAATAGTCACGTATTTATGACAAAAAAAGGCGCAGGGTGGCCATCCATAACGATTAATGATGAAAAAAAGAAAAAATGACTTCCATTTGAGGACCATTTTACCATAATCCATTCATCATTTATACCATTACTAATATATTAAGGCAAATGATCTTTATTTGGCATCCTCATACTGCAAGAACGCTGTCTATCTGAGTTAGTTCAACACATATAATTAGGCATTTCATTCATCACCCACATACATCAATTTCGTTTACTTTCCCTAAAAAAGTTCATGGGGTATATTAAATGACAAACAGGTTTCCAAACGATAAGATATATATTATCAGGTTCCTTTTCCTGTTTCATTAAATAGGTACATTTTTTTTAGTGCCATATACTTATTGGATTCATCCAAGATAATAAGGAGGAAACAATGAATATCAAAATAAATAATATACCGGGCTTCATGCAAGCCGAACTCGAACAACTTCAATCAACATTGTCCCCATTGTTGAAGAAAAATATGAAATACGGTTTTTTTTCGACGGTGATGATAGGCTTTTCCATCATTAATCTTTTTTTTCTTTTATTTAAGAACGAATCTTTACCCATCTCGAAAATCGCACTTGGAATCTATGCATTGGTGGGAGCTGTAGGATTTGCTTTATTAAAAGAAAACAAACACAACCAAAGGGAAATAGTGAAAATGAGTCAAAAATATATGTTGGAAAGAATCAAAAAAAGCGGCTATTTATCAGATGCCAGAAAAAGTAACTACTTTAAGAGAATAAATGAGCATCCGCTTACTGCCATGAATGTTTTTTTTGAGTTTCTTGCTGAAGAACAACATTGGAAGAACAAATCCTCACACCCGGAATAAATAAAAGGCTAACTTTATCGGTTGTGCAAATAAGCAAAAAAAGTCATCACAAATAAAACAACCAACCAGTATGCTCCGGTAGATTACCGAATCACACTGGTTGGTTGCTTAAGAGCTAATACATTTAACTTCACTATGAATGATTCTTCTTTAAGTGGATTCCAATTTCCAGCTCAGTAGTTAATTCTGGAGGTTCTTATCAATAAGTTCATGAAAATAAACTGCAGCATGTTCAGTTGGAGAAAAGATACCATTTGTAAATGCCTCGGAACTTAATCCTTTTTGCAATTTTTCCACCAGTTCAAAATCTTCCTGCCGTACTTGATCAACAAATTTAAAATATTCTTCTTTTTCTATTGTTGTTTTTTCATCGAGGGCATAATCACGATAAATACCTAACGACGTCTCAGAATCAACAGGAATTACTTGAATGGTATTCACATTCCCATCTCCTGGATAAACGTTAATCATCATATTTGGCCAAACCCAATAAAAACGTGCTTGGTCACCCTCACCATTCTTGCTTACCGTCATATATTGATAGGTGAATTTGTCGTGTGTCGTTGTGCAAAAGTTTGATAAATCAAAAGATTTCGCAAAGCCAGGATGGGCAATGGAACAATGATCACATTCAAGGTAATTGTCAACAACAGCTTTCCAATTAGCTTTAACTACACGGCGAGTTTCCCTAACTAGATTCAGTGAATCAAAGAAGGGATACTCTTTCATTTCCTCTAAAAATTCCTGATATGCTTCTGCCATGGAAGGTGCATTTTTGTCTAGATTGACAAAAATCATAGCATTCTGAACTTCTAAGCGTATGGATTTCATACAGCTGTGTATGCCCAATTCATTCGTTTTAAAATTAGGAGCTCTATATACACTTCCATCTAATTTGAACGTCCATCCATGATATCCGCATTGTAAAACTTTTTTATTTCCTTTATCGGAGTTTTCTACTTTCATTCCGCGATGAGGGCAAATATTATAGAAAGCACGCAGTTCACCATCGGTACCGTGAGAAACGATAATAGGCTCCCCGGCGATATCCAATGTCATGAAATCGCCCACTTTTTCAACTTGGCTTGCATGTCCTGCTAATATCCAGCTCCTTCTAAAAATTTTTTTCCGTTCTTCATTGAATACCTCTGGATCGACATACCGTGAATAAGGGAGTGTAGGGCTGAATTGTACATTTTCTTTAGTGGACATATTGAAAATCCCTCCTGAATTATGTTCTAATTTAAAAGTTTGAAAAACGAACGGTTTAATATGTTGTTATATTCGATCCATATAGACTGTCTTAACTTCAGTATAGAATTCAACGGCACTCTTCCCTTGTTCACGGCTGCCTGCACTTGATTTTTTACATCCGCCAAATGGCATTTGCGGTTCGGTTCCTGCTGTTTCCGAATTGACATGGACAAGACCCACTTCGACATCTTCAATAAACCTTTGAGCCGCCGTTAAATTATTGGTACAAATCGCTGCGCTCAATCCATACTCTGTATCATTTGCCATCTTAACTGCTTCCTCATAATTTCCTGCCTTGAAAAGTGCAATGACTGGTCCAAAGATTTCTTCACGTGCTATGCGGGCATCCTGAGCAACATTTTCAAAGATAGCCGGTCGGACATAATATCCGTTCGCCAATTCCTCTTCAGTCGGAATCTCTCCTCCACACAATAGCGTTGCTTCTGATTTCCCAGTATCAATCATTTCAAGCACGCCATCGCGTTGTGATTTAGATACAGCGGGACCAATATATGTTTCTTCGTTGAGCGGGTCTCCCACTTTTAATTCTTTCGTCCGGGCGACAAGACGGTCACGGAATGCTTCATATATTCCTTCTTCGACAATCACCCTGCTAGTGGCTGTGCATTTTTGCCCTGTGGACTTAAAGGCTCCGCCTACAGCAATTTCCACTGCTTTTTCTAGATCAGCATCAGCTAGTACGACGAGCGGGTTTTTCCCTCCCATTTCTGTTTGCACTTTCTTCCCATGTTCAATCGCTTGTTTTTGAATTTGCTGACCTACTTGATTCGAACCGGTAAAAGATATAGCCTTCACATCTGGATGTTCCACTAATGCAGAACCAATGACCGAACCCCTTCCGAATACACAATTAATGACTCCAGCCGGAAGACCAGCTTCATCAAATGCCTTTATCACATGATAGACCGACTTAGGTGTAAGATCAGCCGGTTTAATCACGACTGTATTCCCGTAAATCAGGGCAGGCGCCAGTTTCCACACAGGGATAGCTATTGGAAAGTTCCATGGTGTAATCAACCCCACCGGACCGAGCGGAGTACGGGTTGTGTACAAAAATGTATTGGCATTCGCTGAAGGAATCACTTCTCCAAGTGGCTGCCGGGCTTCAGCAGCATAATATTCAAGAATGCTGGCAGCTCGATTGGCTTCCCCCATCCCTTCCAGAAATGTTTTTCCTTCTTCCTTTATCAAATCCCGCCCCACTTCCTGCATATTCTTTTTCAAAATATCAGCTGCTTTCTGTAAGTATGAAGCCCTTTGCTGAAACGATAGTTTTTTCCAAGCAGGAAATGAATTTTTTGCGGCAGCCACTGCATCATGCAAATCTGCGGCCGCACTGGATGGAAATCCCCCTAAATTTTCTCCATTATGGGGACTCAGGTTTTCCTTATACTCCCCTGTAGTTGGTGTTTGCCATTTTCCGTTAATATAATTTAAGTAACGCATAATATTTCCCCCGTATTCTATTTTTCTACTTCTAAATTATAGTTTTGCTTATAACTGGGAACTTCTAAATGGATCCTTCAACGCTTCCTACTAGAACCTCTATTGAACAAAATCATTAGGCTGATCATTTGTTAAGGCTGGCACCTCCACTTTTACTTTTCTTCTCGCATATCTAAAATAGTAAAATATATAGCAAGCAGCGACAAAACCTAATCCCCAATACAACGAATTGCGCTGTGTCGAATCATAAGCGGTGAACACGAAAATACCTAGACACATAAGGATGCAGAGAATCGGGACAAACGGGAAGAAAGGTACTCTAAACTTCAGATTTTCAACCTTTCCTCCTTCTCTGATATACTGCTTACGGAATCTGTACTGTGCGAACGCAATCGCCATCCAAGTAAGTACCCCTCCAACCCCGCTTATAGAAAGTAACACAACAAATAGCGTTTCTTCTGCTACTACACTTGTAAGTAAAGACAGTAAGGCAAAGAGCAAGGTGATGAGTAAGGCATTAATAGGTACACCGCGCCGGTTTAGCTTTCCAAATAAAGGGGGCGCCATTCCGTTTTGAGAAAGGGAGAAAAGGATCCTGGTACAAGCAAACAGACCCGTGTTCCCTACAGAGAGGACCGCCGTCAAAATTACGAAATTCATAATGTCAGCTGCATAAGGAATACCTACCATTTCAAACACGGTAACAAATGGGCTTTCCAGCACCCCAGCTTCTTGCCACGGAACGATTGCCGATAGAACAAAGATTGCCAGTACATAGAAAAGCAGAACACGTATTACGATGCTTCGAATCGCTCTCGGAATACTTTGTTGCGGGTTTTCCGTCTCGCCTGCTGCAACCCCCATGATTTCTGATCCCTGAAATGCATATACGACCGTCATCATCGATATAAACACACCCGTGAATCCTGTAGGAAATAGTCCATCACCCATAAAATTAGATAAAAACGGAGCAGGTTGTGCATCCATATGAATCAATCCAAACATCGCTGCCGCACCGATAATGATGAACAGAATAACAGTAAGTACTTTAATCCCTGCGAACCAGTACTCAGTCTCAGCGAAACTTCTCGTTGTTAAGGCATTTATTGTGAACAAAAGTACGGTAAATATCATACACCATACCCATACTGGTATATTTGGAAACCATCTAGCCATAAGCAAACCAGCCGCTACAAATTCTAAGCCTACGTAAAGAGCCCAACTCAGCCAGTAAATCCATCCAATGACAAATCCAGTGGCGGGACCAATAAATTTCGTTGCATGGACCTGAAAGGAACCAGACACCGGCATCACTACCGATAATTCACCGAGACAAATCATCGCCAAGTACATTAATAAACCACCGAACAAATAGGCAACAATCGCTCCTGCGGGTCCGGCTTCACCAATCGCATAACCTGATCCCAGGAAGAGACCTGTTCCAATAATCCCACCTAAGGAGAGCATAAATAAATGTCTGCTCTTCATCGAACGCTGTAATTCTTTTGGCTGATTTTCATGTACTGTTTGCATGAATTCCCCCCCGTTTCTAATCGATAAACTGCTCTATACATTTTTATGATTAACACAAGATAACGAGAGTTCCCATTATTCTGAAATTAAACCACATTATTATTGTGCAGATAACGCTTCGGAAGGCTCAGCATACTCTAGCAAGTCACTGATTGTCGGTTTAAATATTTCATAAGCTACTTCTCTTTGATATTTATTTTGGTTTTTTGCTTCTGTAAACAACTGAAACGTATTTTTCCTGCAGAGTTTTTCGATATCATCAACTACAGCTTGCGGATCTGGTTTAACTAGTCCGAAAATAATCACATCATAAAACCTTACCGCCCCCAGGTTGGCAACGAAATCATTAACAACATCAATTCCTCTTTGTTTTATGATTTCGTCTCCCTCAGAAGAAATGGGAATGTTTGCCGCTTCCACAATTAAGCTTGCTTTTACGCTTTTTGCATTGGATATGTGGATGACATCCTCTAGTGCGCACGGAATTAAAATGTCGCAATCTATATCGAGCCATTCCGTGTTTGACCTTACATTATAATGCGGTTCAAAAAAGTCTTTATCCATTTCTCCGTACACATTCTTATGATCAATGAGCTTTTGGACATCTAATCCTTCTTCACACGTTACCAAAAGGGTTGCATCAGAAATTCCAACAACTTTATAACCTAACTGGGACATTTTCAATGCACAGCTTGCTCCTACACAGCCGAATCCTTGAATGACAACTCTCGCTCCATCTTTTCCGGTTTTAAATTTCCAGGCCTCATCTGCCGAAAATGCTACACCATAGCCTGTTACGACATCGTTTAAAAACAACCCGTCAATTTTTGTTTTCAACAGTGCATCAAAGTCCTTTATCCCTTGTAGTACATTCGGATTCTGCTTCATTGATTTCGTAAGAGGGATATCAATACCAAATTCATTAAATATTTTGAGCACATCTTCATATTTGGTACCTAAATCACTGCCTAAAGATACCCCGATGTCTATATAAGGCATCATCGCAATCAGGAATCTTCTTAACACCGCATATGCGTCTGGCGCTTTATAGTCATAGGCAATACCCGCTTTACATGCGCCAGTCGTCTCAGATTCACCGGCTACATACTTATAAGCCATCGCCTCAGCTAACCTTTCGACCTCTTCTTTTGTGACAGTTGGATGCATTCTTGTACCGCCGCCTGCGTAGCCTTTAACAAAGTTATGCACGACCAGCCAACCTTGAGCATCTGTTTCCGTATCATTCCATTCCACAACTAAATATGGTTTTAACATCTGTGAAACCTCCCCAGAATCTTTTATTATTCCTACTAACTTCTAATGCAAAAACAATGTCAAAGTTATATGCCCCACAACTATTTGTTGGACAATAGACTTTGGTGTACTTCCTTCTTATCTTGGCCTACAGATAGAATCTTTGGATTGACTGCAACTTCAATTACAGCCGGCAGCCCTGAAGCAATCGCCCTTTGCAAGGCTGGCGCAAAATCACTATTTTTTTCAACCTTTTCACCATGCGCTCCAAATAAGCGGGCCAATTCGGCAAAATCAGGATTGGACAAGTCAGTTCCAACGACCCGATTTGGAAAATGCCTTTCTTGATGTACTCGAATTGTTCCGTAAATATTGTTGTTGACAACAATTGATATGGTCGGAATTTTATACCGTACAGCGGTTTCAATCTCTTGGAGAGTCATCATAAAGCCTCCATCTCCTGAAATGGATACAACATGTTTGTGAGGCTGCGCCAGCTTTGCCCCAATAGCAGCAGGCAGTCCATATCCCATCGCACCCGACGTTGGCCCTACGTATGTGTTTTCTTGCTCGAAACGGTAATATCTGGATAGCCACCCGAAAAAGTTGCCGGCATCATTTGTAATGATGGTATCTTTCGGCAGACAGACGGCAAGATCATGCATCAATCCGTCCATATCCACAAATTCTTCTGTGTAATCGGCCTTCGGTTCAGAAAATTCCATATATTTATCATGCAATTCTTTCAAATGGTCTTCGCTTGAAATAATAGATCCTGGTTCTGGCGCTTGCAGTGCTTGTTCCAAGAAGCTCTTGGCATCTGCTTCAATGGCAAGTGAAGGTGGATACACTTTACCAAAAATATCGGGACAAATATCCACATGGATCAGTTTTGAATTTTCAGAAATCAACGTGTAGTCTTGTGTTCCTACTTGAGAGAATCGTGTCCCTAATGCCAAAACTACATCTGCATCGCGGATTGCATCAAGTAAATATTGTGGTGTCCCAAACCCAAGCCATCCAGCATAGCAAGGATGTGAGTTCGGAAACGCGTCAAATCGCCGGAAAGCTGTAATGACAGGAAGTTTCATTGCCTCCACAAACTGTACAAGCAACCTGTTGGCCTTAGCATGAATTACACCCCCGCCAGCAATCAATACGGGACGCTCCGCGTTTCGTATCATATCCATCGCCTGCTTCACAACTTCCATATGTGGTTGAGGAGGAAGCGAGCGATAAGTTGGATTTATGTTCAACTCTGCCTCATCTTCTAACATGTCATGCGGCAAAGCCACCAATACAGGGCCCGGACGCCCCGATCGCGCAATATGGAACGCCCGTTGCAATAATTCCGGGATCCTTTCCACACGATCGATTTCTACCGTCCATTTACATAAATGACTGAAAAAACCCGTCAAATTCACTTCCTGGAATGCTTCCTTTTCTTTAAAAGGGCGTTCGACTTGGCCAATCAGCGCAACCAAAGGGGTCGAGTCTTGGGCAGCAGTATGAATGCCGATAGCTAAGTTTGTAGCCCCCACTCCACGCGTTGCCATACAAACACCTACCTCTCCCGAAGCCTTGGCATACCCTTCCGCCATAAAAGAGGCACCCCCTTCATGCCTTGCAGAAATAAGTTCTATTTCAGGATGTTGATATAGTGCATCCATTACACTTAGATAACTTTCACCTGGTACACAAAAAGCTTTTTTTACCCCTTCTTTAGCCATTACTTCTACGATTGCTCTTCCTCCACTTACTTTCATAATCAAGCCTCCCGCTTTCAAGTACGTGTTTTTGTTCTAGTAATTTATGATTATATTAAAAATTGGACTCATTCCCACCATCATTTAACTAGTTTTGTCCATTCCTAAAGCTTGTTTATTATCTTCTTCCATTCCAATTGATGTTTTTCTTGTAACGGCACTCACTCCCAAAGTTACTGCAATGTTGATGAGTAATACGGCTAACCCTACATCAAGATCTTGTATGACTTGCGGCAGGGATGGAAATAAAGTAGCAAGTGTCGTACCTGAAGTAGTCGAGTATATTACAATTAGAATTCCAGCTATCATTCCGGCAAAAGCTCCTTGAACGGTAACAGGATTCTTTTTCCACAAGCTAAAAAATAATGCGGGAAATAACTGTGCCATGAAGCTATATGCCATTAGATACAACGTAAAAATCGACTCCCCGCCATTAAACGTAAAATATAGAGTCACTATGGAAATGGCAGGTACTAACATCCTGCTCAGTCTTTGAAGCTGTTCATCCGATGTATTCGGCTTCCACACCTTATATACATTTTTGGAAAGTATCGTGGCAGTTGCCGTCAACACGAGTGAACTAGGTATAAGGGCGGCCATCGCCCCTGATGCACCAATAACCCCAACAAACCAGGGATCAAATGACATTTTCGCCATTTTAAATAAAGCTAAGTCTGCTTCTGCCCCCTGTAGATTCGGAACTTGGAGAATCGCAGAAAAACCAATAAATAACGAAAAAATGATGATTACTTGATAAATTGGCATAACCCCAGCATTCCAACGAAGTGATTTTGGACTTTTTGCAGAGAATACTCCCGCCAACATATGAGGAAACATATAAAATGCCAGTGCTGTCATGATCGTAGCTGAAATAAACCAAGAGATACTCAAACCTTGTTCCGGGAAAATCAACAAACCTTGTTTTGCTGTATCGATTGCTTCAAACATGGGCTGTAAACCACCGTAATAATGAAGAGGAAAATAAATCCCCATGATGACGACTACAGTCAGAATCATGATATCTTTAATGACCGCGGTCCACGCCACCCCATGCATCCCTGAAGCAGTTACATAAATTGTGATCGCAATGACACTTACAACTATGGCCACATTTGGCGAAATGGACCCATAGGAGGCTTCCGATACGATAATTCCTAACCCTTTCAACTGCATGATCAGATATGGAATAATTGAAATGACGCTAATTACCGCCACAAGAACTCCTAAAGCCGGACTATTGTACTTTTTATCATAAAAATCAGATTGAGATATGACATTATTTTTTTTGGCATATCTCCAAATAGGCGGCAAAAGCCAATAGGCGATTACAAAATAGAAGCAATTGAAAGCGTATAAGGCAGGAGGCATACCAGATCTATATGCACCGCCGCTTGCCCCCAAAAACGTATATGTCGTAAACATTTCACCTGCTATCAAGAAGAAGAGCAAAAAGCTGCCGAAACCCCTTCCGCCTATAGCCCATTGTTCCAAACTCATATTCTTACCTTTTCGAGCTTGAAGCCCTAACCAAATACACAGAACCAAAAAGAAAAGGATAACAAGCAGGGCTTCATTCATCAGTCTTCTTCCTCCTCGGTTGCAGGATCAAGTTTATTAGCAATTATTAAAAACACTGATGTAAGACAAACCCATAAAATGGCCCAAAAAAGAACAAATGGCATCCCTAAAACATAAGGTTCAATCCGATTGATAACCACAAGCGAGCCAAGTGCCGGTATTGCACTTATCACATAGATCATTTTCTTCATTTGTTCACCATCCTTATCAACAAATGCCATTGAACCACCCAATCACCTGTTTTCTGAAAAAACAGATATTTTTTTCTGTATTATTACATTGATAGCCTTTTAGTTAAGGGCTCATTTACAGCCCAATTCGGTTTCAGGCCTGTTAGAACTTGTTCCACTTGCATTGCTGCATGTACAGCCATGCGTATCGAGCCTTCCTTCGTCAATGCCGCATTATGAGGACTGACAATCACATTATCCAATTTAAAAAGGGGGTTCCATTTATCAGGAGGTTCAACTTCAAATACGTCTATTCCAGCGCCGGCAATCTGGCCCGCTTGCAAAGCATTTACTAAATCACTTTCCCTCACCACACCGCCTCTGGAAGCGTTTACAAAATAGGAAGAAGGTTTCATCCAGGAAAACTCACGGCTACCTATTATCCCTTTTGTTGTTTTCGTTAATGGCAGATGCAGGCTAATAACATCAGAGTTTCTGAATACCCATTCTAAATCTGCTACTATCTCCAACTCCGAATTCGTTTTGGCTGTAACATAGGGGTCGTAGCCAATCACTTTCATATCAAAGCCTTGGTAAGCCTTTTTTGCCAGTATTCTGCCGATTCTCCCCAGTCCGATAATCCCCAAAGTCTTGCCTTCCAAGTCCATGCCAAAAAGTTGATTACGAATAGCAAAATTCCCGCTGCGCAGTTCTTTATCAGCCAAGCTTAAGTTTTTGGACAATGATAAAATTAATGCCATTACATGTTCAGCTACAGAATTCGCATTTGCCTCTGGTGTATTCGTTACATAAATGCCTCGCTCTGTAGCAGCTTCGATATCAATATTGTCCAAGCCCACACCATACTTGGCAATCACTTTGAGGTTTTCAGCTGCTTGAATGACTTCTTTATTTATTACAGCCGTTGATCTCGTTAGTACTGCATCACAACCCTTGATTTCTTCCATAAGAATTTCTTGCGACAAATCAGACCCTACTTTAATCTTATAGCCTTTTTCCACTAAATAACTTTTCCCCTCTTTCTCAATATCTTGAGGAATATACACTACATGACTCACCTTCACACCAACCCTTTCATGTTAACCTTGAAGGAAATATCTTTCCTACTGCATGGTTATATATACAATTATTGTGCCAACATAAAAAACATCAGTTTATTCAAGAAAGAAGCCAATTAGCCCTTATATCAAGACATAAATAAATGTAACAAATTGTTTCAAAATGAATTATTTAGTTTCATTACGTTTCAATCTGTTTCAATATTCAAATTTTTCATCTTTCTCCATAAAGTCGTGCGACTCATCCCTAACTCAAAGGCAGCTTTTCCTTTATTAAAATTAACCTTAATTAACATTTGAACAATTCTTTCACGTTCGGATAAATGCATCCCAGGGGACATATCCATCTCTTCGTCTTGTTTCGATAGCTGTATTTTCTTTTTACTTCTATTGGGAAAATATATTTCAATATCGTACACATCAATTAACTTGTCTTTATAAAGAGCGCATAATCGCTCACAAAAATTTTGCAATTGGCGAATATTCCCTTCCCAATTCTCTTCGCTCAGCTTTTTCATGGCATTTTCCGTAATCTTAATTTGTTTTTGATCCGAATGACCTTTCTGAATAAAAGCATTCACCAATACCGGAATATCTTCTCTGCGTTCCCGAAGTGGAGGCAATACAAGGTCCAGTACACTCAAGCGATAATACAGATCCTCCCGAAAGTCATTACTTTTCACCATTTGCATGAGGTCTTTGTTCGTTGCAGACACAATTCTCACATCAACGGGAATTACTTTATCATCACCGATACGCATGATTTCCCGCTCTTGGAGGACACGTAGCAGCCGGCTTTGCATTTTTGGGGAGATTTCCCCTATTTCATCTAAAAAAATCGTACCTCTATGAGCCAGTTCAAAAAATCCTAGCTTTCCGCCTTTCATAGCTCCCGTGAAAGCTCCTTCTGCATATCCGAAAAGCTCACTTTCCAATAGATTTTCGGGAAGCGCCGCGCAATTAATGGCTACAAACGGGTTATTTTTCCGGTTGCTATGATTATGTATGCTTTGGGCGAATATTTCCTTGCCCGTTCCAGTTTCTCCAATTATAAGAATATTTGAATCTACTTCACTATAACGTTGGGCTGTTTCAATCGTCCTCTTAATTTCGGGACTTCGATACAATATATCATCAAATGTGTACTTGGCCACATGTCCGCGTGAATGAAGTTTTCTAACGAACTTCCCTTCCATCTCTTGAATGCGGGTAACATCTTGAAAGGCTACCATATCCCCCACTTTTTTACCCTTTAAAAATATCGCAACTTTTTTTACCGATAATTGAATCGTTTGGTAAGCAACGGTATCTTTTTCGTATTCACCGTCGCTTAAAAGCATATTTCGAAATCTCCCGGGCTTTATTATATCGTATATAGAATTTCCAATTAAGCTCCCCTTGGAAATCGATAATATCTCCTGAGCCGCCGTATTGAATACAGATATTTGCCCTTTTAAATCTATAGCAATAACCCCTTCATAGGCATAATTAAGAATCGTTTGGTAACGCTTGGTCTTCTCCTGTTCCCTTCTGCTGACAAGAGCTACTCTTTTCGCCTCAATCAACGCCTGCCGAAATGATTCCTTTCCCGTGTCAACCAGAATGGCTCCCAACCCTATCTCTTCAGCATATTTACAGGTACTTAAACCACTTAACACCACCTCACAACCTTCTCTGGCTGCCAAATCCACTAAACTGACTGAGGACTCGATATCATTTAATATATAGGACTGAATTGGCAAATCAACAATATCCGAAAGGTTTTCCACCCCATAAATCATGTTTAACGCTCCTATAACGGCCACTTTTTTACTGCCAAAACGTGCCTTGCAATCATATAGTGAACGAATGAGGTCAATCCCTTGGACAGGTATATCGACGATTGGAATGAATTCATTGCTTTCTTTTAATAGTTTCGTGATCAAACCCCTTGAAATGATCACATCAGCATCCAACTTCAACTTCCCAATCTTATCGGCATCCTCAACCACCTCCTCTAAAACAAACTTCACTGAACCGTTATCATTGTTGTCCGATTCTTCCAACTTGTTGAATTCCTCAAACCTTTCAAAAGCATCCGTAATATACCCTTTTCGAGGAACAACGAGTTTTATTTTTATCAAAACACCCACCTCCAACGTAAATCATTTTGGTTTATTGGATAAAAGCTAAAAGTAACCTGTAATTTATTCCAGACCTTGTTATACAAGGACTGGATATAACCTGGCAAGCTAAGAATGCCGCAAAGTTTTTCATTCAAAGCCACAATAAGAAAAGCCATGTGAAACTTCTAAAATAGTATTTCTGCATTATATTTAGATATTAGATATTTCACTTTATTAATGACTTTGAAAAATAAAAAACCCTGTTATCGTGGGTTTTTTCATCATAAGGATTTCGATTGGTATTTAATATGGTCATTCAGGTCATCACCATTAAAACTTTTTTTTCATCACTGGAATATACTTTTAACATTAACATCAGTATAATGATTCTTTAGGTGAAAATCATCATGAAAAATCCTTTTTAATTTCTTAAAGCGGCATGATCATCTACTTTTTTCCATAATTCCCCTTCCTTTCTCTGTAACAGGACTATATTCCTTTTATTCTTCATACAAATGTGGAATTCCTTTTGATTTTATCGGTACAGACAATAAAATTAGTCTACAAACATATTAACCCCGTTCAAGAAATCCTGAACGGGGTTTTTAATAAATTTTTATTTTTTGCGGGCATTCTAGCAGTTATCAAACTTTATAACATTCAAGGTGGTTTTACTTACGGACTTAAAAAGGATCGGCGATGACAAGGATTTTCCCTGCTTTAATATCCTCCACATATTGATCGACTTCGGATTCCTCTAGTCCAATATCCAATAATGGCTTTCTCAATCCGCCTGCTCCCGATGCTGCCCCGGCAGCGGCTCCGCCAAAAGTTGCGAAAATAGGTCCTGCTGCCAATATCGGACCAATTCCTGGTACGGCCAATGCACTCATTCCAATTAGCAGGCCTGTTAATCCGACAGCTCCGCCGGCTGCTGCCCCAGCTACTAATCCATCAGTCTTTGCCGGGGCGACTTCCTCGGCTTCACTGGGTAATTGATCAATGTTTTTTGCCACTACTGATATTTGATTGGATGTATATCCTTGTGTCTTTAGGTTTTCCACTGCTGAAATCGCTTCATTTGCATTTTCATATATTGCTATAAACCTCTTGTCCATGGTATCTGCTCCTTTAAAAGTAATGTATTATACAATACCCTTAATTGAGTTTTAATAACCTTCCATGAAGGAAATGAATTTCATTCCCGGATTTGCCCCTGGCCGTAAATGAAGTACTTGCTTGATGTTAAGGCAGGTAAACCCATTGGTCCACGTGCATGCAGCTTTTGTGTCGAAATGCCGATTTCTGCACCATAACCAAATTCAAAGCCATCGGTAAAACGGGTGGAAGCATTGTGATAAACTGCTGCGGCATCTACTTTATTCAAAAATGCGGAAGCGTTTTGTTCATCCCTCGTCAGGATTGCTTCAGAATGCTTGGTACCGTATCGGTTAATATGTTCAATCGCATCGAATACACCTTTGACAGTTTTCACGCTGATTTTTAAAGCCAGGTACTCCGTTGACCAATCTTCCTCCGTAGCCGTTTTGGCTCTTGGAAAGGAGCTGCAAACCGCTTCATCCCCATATATTTCAATACCCTTTTCGTCCAGGAGTTCCAAAATACGCACTCCGTTTTCTTCAAACCATTTTTCATGAATCAGAAGCCCCTCGATAGCATTGCATACGGATGGACGCTGAGTTTTACCGTTTAAGACAATTTTCTCGACAATCGTGATATCTGCGGTCTCATCGATGAAGATATGGCAATTGCCTGCTCCTGTTTCAAGAACCGGAACAGTGGACTCCTTAATGACCGTTTCAATTAAATTCTTTCCGCCTCGTGGAATCAAAACATCTAAATACTCATTAAGATGAAAAAGTTCCTTAGCGGTTTCTCGACTCGTATCCTCGATCAACTGAACAGCTTCTACAGGAATTTCCGTATACTCCAATGCCTTATGAATGGATGATACTAGAGCCATATTGGAGTTTTTGGCTGACGAGCTGCCTCTTAATATAACGGCATTCCCCGTTTTCAAGGACAATGTAGCTGCATCGATGGTCACGTTAGGCCTGGCTTCATAAATCATCCCGATTACACCGATCGGCACCCGTAACTTTTTAATCAATAAACCATTCTCTTTTTCGATCGTCTCCAATTGTTCCCCAACTGGATCATTTAATTCGATTAAAAGCATAATGGCCTCAGCCATGTCATCAATACGGTTAGCATTTAACATAATTCTATCCAATGTAGACTCACTGAAGCCTTTTTTCCTGCCTTCTTCCAGATCCTTTTGGTTTTCTTCTATCAAGAAATCTTTATCGATAATAAGTTGCTTAGCAATGTTCCCAAGTGCCTCGTTCTTTTGTTCCGTACTCAATCCTATTAACTGATAACTGGCTTCTTTGGCTGTCTTTCCTTTCGCCTTCACTTCATTCATTTTCAAATGCCCCCTTTTCCTTCACAAAAATTGATTTTTATGCTTTCACCCATTTATCGCGATGAATCACTTCTATGGAAGTGATCACAAGCTCGGATGTCCTCTTTCCCATCGCCTGTTTTAATTCTTCGTCGGAGTATAGGACCTCACCCCGCCCCAATAATCCATTTGCACCATAGACTTCGACAACATCCCCCTTATTGAAGACTCCTTTAATTTCGTAAATTCCAGCTGGCAGCAGACTGCTGCCATTTGAAACTAAAGCCCTCTCGGCACCTTCATCAACGAAAATTTTCCCGGATACTTGTGAATGAAGGGATATCCATTGTTTGTTTTTCGTTACCGTCATCAAGACATCATTCCCAATATACGTGCCGTCACCTTTGCCTTCGAGGATGGTTAGAAGTTTATCACTCCCATAACCAGAACCAATGAATACTTTCACCCCAAGAGACAATGCAGTTTGGGCTGCAATCAACTTAGATTTCATCCCCCCGGTTCCAACATTGGATCCTGCACCTTCTGCCATTTGCAATAAATCCGCTGTTACTTCGGTTAGCTTATCAAATCGTTTCGCCCCTGGATTTGTCTGTGGATTGGAATCATAGAGCCCATTAATGTCCGTTAATATGATCAGGTTGGTGGCGTGGACCAGTCCGCTTACTAAGGCGGATAGCATATCATTATCACCAAAAGTCAGCTCCTCGACCGATACTGTATCATTTTCATTAATAATCGGAAGGATGCCGCGTTCAAGCAATTCCATCAATGTCGCATATGCATTTTTATATCTATCTTTTTTCGAGAAATCTTTCCTTGTTAACAAAATCTGCGCAGGAACGATTCCAAAATGACCTAATTGTTCCATATATGATTGAATCAATAGGCTTTGCCCAACCGCTGCAGCAGCTTGTTTTCCCTTGAGAGTGACAGGTCTCGTAGGATAGCCGAGCTTGCGAAAACCTGTTGCTACAGCACCTGATGAAACAAGGACAACTTCATGTCCCGCTTTCCTTAAAGCTGCCACTGCCTGGATATGATCGGAAAATTTATTTTGGTCGATTTCACCTTTTGTGTTGGTCAAAGAACTACTTCCTATCTTTACAACGATGCGTTTCTTTTCCATCGATTACTTCCTCCAATAAATATCTAAGACATGAAAAAAAGCCCTCTTCATCCTTGAAATAAGGACGAAAAGGGCTGCTCTCCGTGGTACCACCTTCATTGAATGCAAGTTCATGCATTCCACTTTGCCTGATAACGCCAGGATTTGCGCCTATGTTTTGCATAGGACTCAAGAAGCAGGTTCTGCGTTTTCCTGTCGCGGGTCTTCCAGCAATTGACGCCGCTCTCTGTCACAGTGATTCTCGCATACTAATCTTCTCTCAACGTTCATTGTTTTAATATAGTATGCAAAATTATCTGCTTGATGTCAATAACATTCCTACGATGTATGAACCTTATAACGCGATTGCCGGGCCGAAGAACTCATAGTGGATTTTATCCGCATCTATCCCCAGCTCTTTTAAATAAGTAATGATCGCCTTCATGAATGGAACAGGGCCACACACATAATAATCAGCTTCAGGTTTAACAAAACCGCTCAATAATTCCTTATCGATATACCCTGCCTTTTTAAAATTCGGCAGGTTCTTATCATCCTGGCCCGGATTTTTAAAGACAAAGGATAATTGATAGCTGGTAAGCTTTTGGGCTAGTTCTGTCAGTTCCATTCTGAACGGCTGTAACCGACCATTATCGGAAGCATGAATGAATTGTACATGACGCTCGGGTGTTTGTTCAGCTATCTCATGGACCATACTCATGAAAGGTGTTATGCCAACGCCTCCGCTCAAGAATACTGCCGGTGTTCGTTTTTCCAAATCGATGGTGAAATCACCTGCAGGAGCCGTTACGTCAATACTGTCACCCACCTGAATGGATTCATGCAAGTAGTTGGAGACCCTTCCATCAGGAGAGGTTCCCGGCTTTTCTTTTTTAACGGAAATCCGGAAATAATCTTTTCCCGGAACATCAGACAAACTATATTGACGGTTGAATAGATAGCGTTCACCCGGTATCTCGATCCGAATGGTAATATATTGTCCAGGAAGAAATGATGGAACCTTCTCTCCATCTGAAGGTTTTAAATAAAAGGATGTGATTACGTCACTTTCCCGTACTTTTTCCGCCACTGTGAATCGTTTGAAATCAGACCATCCACCGACCTGATTGGAAGCTTCGTCGTACATTTCCTTTTCGATGCTAATGAAAGCATCGGCAATGACTCCATAGGCCTCTCCCCAAGCTTGGAGGATTTCTTCTGTAGCTGAATCTTGCAACACTTCCTTGATTGCACCTAATAGAAATTCTCCAACAATAGGATAATGTTCGGCTTTAACGGCAAGACTTCTGTGTTTTTGTGCTATTTGCTTCACGGCAGGTAATATCGTTTCGAGTTGATCTATATATTTAGCTGCTGCCAAAACTGTGTTGGCCAGTGCATTTTGCTGACGCCCCTTTTTTTGATTGGCGTGATTAAAAACATTTAATAATTCAGGATGTGCTTCGAAAAGATTTTTATAGAATACAGTTGTGATTGTTGTACCATGCACTTCTAATACAGGTACAGTTGATTTGATAACATCAATAGTTTTTTGGGATAGCATAGGTAAACCCCTCTTCATAAACAAGTATTTTAAATACATGTTTATAATAGAACCTAACTGCATTAAAAGCAATATATTTTATACATCTTTTTCAAAGTATAAGCTTTCATGTTTATAAAATGTTCACATTTATGATATAGTCAAATGGGGATAGAATGTGAGGCGATAAACATGAGGTTGACGAGTTATTCCGATTACTCACTTAGAGTGTTGATTTACCTGGCTTCCCACGACCAAAGCAAATTATCAAATATTAAAGAGATTTCTGAAGTTTATCAACTGTCTAAAAATCATTTGATGAAGATTGTTCATAATCTTGGAAAGTTAGGCTATATCGAGACGATTCGTGGAAGAAATGGCGGATTTCGGCTTGCAAAATCACCCGCTGAAATAAATGTAGGGGAACTTGTACGACGAACCGAGGAGGATTTTTATCTGGTGGAATGTTTTAAAGATCACGATAACTGTGTGATTTCTCCCGTTTGTTCATTGAAATTTGTTCTTAATAATGCCTTGGATGCTTTTCTAAAGGTCCTTGATCAATATACGATTGCAGACTTCAGCGAAAATAAAGTGATGCTCAAAACCTATTTCGATTCGGTAAAAAAGAATGACGAAGAGCCCGATTTTTTATGATCGGGCTCTTTTTCATTAACCGATGATTCGTTCGATCTGCCATTCCTTTTCCATTCGCAAATCCATGATCCCCGTACTGGTTTTCAATAAAACTTTAAGGGGATCGTATGGATTGATCATAACGATCGTCCCGATTCGTTCATTAGTAAGGATGACTTCTTTTCCGACCAATGTGGACATTAAACGATTTACAAATCCCAACAGGATTTCCGGATTGAATTTACCGAACATATCGCTGTTCATTTGTTCAATCACCTTATAAAACGGCATGGCCTGATGATATACACGATTTGAGGACATCGCATGGAAAACATCAGCTATTGCGACGATTTTCGCATGATGATCGATATCATTCCCCTTCAGTCCAAGTGGATAGCCTTGCCCATCTTCCCGTTCATGGTGCTGTAGGGCTGTTAATGCAATCGACGGAAGGATTCCAGGGATATTTTTAAGTAATTCATACCCATAAATGGTATGGAGCTTCATTTCTTCATATTCTGTCGCAGACAGTTTACCCGGTTTTTCCAATATACTATCCGAAATCCTTATTTTACCCACATCATGCAGCGTGGCTGCCAATGTTAGGGCTGAGAGGTTTTCTTTCGATAATCCAAGCTTCATCCCCAGATAAGTGGCAATGATTCCGACCCCGATATTATGACTATACGTGTACTCGTTTTTTGCTTGCATCTCATCGAAAAGGTAATAAATATCAGGATTCTTTGCAGCTTCTGTAATGACAGGTGCTACTTCGGCTTTAATCAATTCAATCTTATCAAGCTGTATTTTTCCTTCCTTACGTATATCTTGAAAAATGTTTTTCATTTGAAGAGAAGCTTCGTTGATTCTTTCATGAATCATTACGTTAGGCTGTACATGATTTTCCGTTAATGAATATCCACCTTTTTCAGGGATGGTAAGAGGCGTATTCGCTTTATTATTAATCTTCCCTCTTCTATTTTTCATTGCTCTCACACTTTTCTCTATTTTTTACCTATGATACCATATCCTTCATGGCCTTGTGTCATAATGAAAGCAATTTTGGGGGACTTAAGATCGGTCAATAAGTTCATTGCCCAGCTGTTTTAATTTTTCACCAACCGTACATTCTGAAATACAGAACTGATGGGCATACGTCCGCCCCTTCTCTTTTCGAAAATGCTTCCTTAAAAAACAATCTTGACAAAACGAAGCGAGAACATCTTCCACTTCTTCATATATTTTTTTCCTGTTCATTGTTGTTATGGCTCCTTTGACTCAGCAATTTCCATTTTGCTGAAAATGGCTTTTCCCTGCAGTGCAAGTGTTGCCAGGCGATCGGCTTCCTGGTTTTCCTTTCGAGAAATTGGCTTGCAGACCGGAATGATCTTTAATTTATCCAGTTTCGCTTCAATGCGGTCAAGCCATTTATTTAAGTTTTCTTCCATGCAAGGCCATTCACCGGAAAGTTGATTTAAGACAACTAGGGAATCCCCTTTAAAGACACAACTTTGATGGTGGATTCCAAGTTCGTCCATCTGCCTGACCGCTTCATGAAAGGCAGCATATTCCGCTTCATTATTGGATTCAAATTGCTCCAATTTCAAGTTGGTGCGTAACCGCCAGAACTTCTTACCTTGGCGAAAATAAATGGCAACACCGATTCCTGCCACCTTTTCACCTTTTTGAAAACCGCCATCAAAAAAAACAGTCACATCATGCGGTTCTTCCTCCACTTCCGTCAGGAGCTTCTTTAGTTCCTTCTTGGTCCAGGTTGTATCGAATTCATCCTTGAACTCCACTTCCTTCAGCCTTCCTGCCTTTTCAAGATCTTCCGTAATGACCAGAGCAGCCCCGGCATCAAGCCAATCCGAAACGAAATCGGCAGATGGTTTTTTTGATGCATGATATGTCCATTGCATAATTACCTTCAAAGATTTCCAGCTCCTTATCCATTCACCATTCATGCAGAACAGCTTACAATTTTCATACCTTTTTTTCGTCTTACCCTTTATAATATATTGTAAGCATTTGTATCGCTTTTTTAATTATAGTTCCCATATCAGCCTGAAATTCTCATGTTTCAATCTTATTTTATATGAAACGTTTTTTTATAATAGCATATTGACAGTTAAACTCGAGGAGGAGCACATCTTGATCGAAGTGTATATTGATGGTGCCAGTGCAGGCAATCCAGGGCCGAGCGGCGCAGGTGTTTTCATAAATAATAATGGTGTGGTCGAGCGGCATGCCTTTCCGCTTGGTAATATGGAAAACCATGAAGCGGAGTACCATGCTTTAATCAAAGCATTGGAAATTTGTGTAGCCAATAAGTATCAAATCGTTTCTTTTCGTACTGACTCACAAGCCATCAACCGGGCCATTGAAAAAAGATTTGCAAAGAATAAGTATGCCATTTTGTTGGAACGGGCGCTAAAGCTTTCCGATGAGCTTGAATTATTTTTCATGAAATGGATTCCAAATCTCGAAAACAAGTCCGCGGATGAGTTGGCTAGACGGGCCATTCGAATGAATAATTCCGAGGAAAATCATGAACAAGACAGCTGATTTTTCATTACTATTCGTTGTATTTATTTGGGGCGTCACTTTTGTCATGGTTCAAAATGCCCTATCTTTTTTAGACCCCTTCACGTTTAATGCGGTCCGTTTCTTCATGGCTTTCATTTTCTTGCTCATCCCTTATATATCGACTTTACACAAAAAAGGGAAAACTTGGAACAAGGGTCTTTTTATAGCTGGGTTTCATATTGGGGTTTGGCTTTTTTTGGGGTATGGGCTTCAAACGATCGGATTGAATTATACAACTCCTGCGAAGACAGGCTTTATAACAGGTTTAAGTGTCGTCATGGTACCCGTGTTTTCCCTGCTGCTTTTAAAACATAGGCTTTCCCGCAATACAATAATAGGTGTCGCAGCCGCAACCATCGGGCTTTATTTAATGACTTTCGCTGACCGCTCCAATTTGAATATTGGTGATTTACTGGTATTTTTTTGCGCAATCAGTTTTGCCATGCAGATCATTACAACGGCTAAATATGCCAAGACCTTACCCGCTTTACCATTGACGCTGATTCAGGTTTCCACAGTATCTTTATTATCATTTGTTTCAGCCTTCATTTTTAAAGAGAATCATTCCGTCATCTTCAGCTCAGAGGTCATGTTACAAAAGGACGTATGGACTGCTTTATTGGTTACGGCAGCCCTTGCCACTGCGTTCGCCTTTTTTGCACAAACCTTCTTCCAAGCCTATACGACACCTACAAGAGTAGCGCTGATTTTTTCAATGGAACCGGTTTTTGCCGCGTTATCTTCATACATATTGATAGGGGAAAAACTGACTACCGCCTCCATCATCGGCTGCGCATTCATATTCTTGGGGATGATCTTCGCTGAACTGCCTGTTAAGAAAAAGAAAACCGTGACACAGGAGTTTACATGAAAAGGCCAATAAAATAAATCGGACTTCCAGTTACGAAGTCCGATTTATTTAAGCAGCCCCTGTTCTTTTGCAAAAGATACCGCTGCACTACGCGTTTCAATGCCGTTTTGTTTTAAGTTTTCCAAAAAGGAGATATAAAAGCTGCCATCAAAGTTCTTTTGTACCTTCAATGTCAATTCTATTGCTGCATTGACTAAAATATCACTCGCATCCGTGTACCGCTTGCCAAAATAAATAAAACCAATAGCGTCATTACCAAAAGTGAATCCTTTTCCCTCTAAAAAACTAACATACTCTTCAGTTGATTTCGCCACTTCTGCATCCACTCCATACTTCATGCCTTATTTTCATCTTACCGTATATCAAAGATTTTGACTATCCATTTTTCGACAAAAAAATCACCGTACAAAATAAAAGAGCTCCCATTGGAAGCTCCGCTTATTGTATTAAATCATTCGCAGTAAAGCCCTGAATTCATGATCACTAGCCAGATTTTTGACCTTCTCCCGATCATACTGATAGACCGCATCGTCCAAAGAACAAGAAATTGGTACATCACATTTTATTTCTGCTAGCTTCCTGGATAAATGAAGCATATCGACGGCGGATTCAATTTTAGCTCGTTGCCCGTTCGTCAATGAAGCAACATTTTCAAGAATCCCTTCGATACTTTGATACTGGATCAATAATTTCAACGCTGTCTTCTCACCTATTCCTTTAACTCCGGGATAGTTATCAGCTGTATCACCCATTAAAGCTTTTAAATCGATCATTTGTCTTGGTGTGATCCCTTTCCATTCAAAAAAGCTATCGGGATTATGAACTTCATAATTACCATATCCTTTTTTTAACAATAACACGGAAATGTTTTCATCTATTAACTGAAGCATATCTTGATCGCCAGTCAATATACCCACCCGGCTATGTTGGGCAGAAGCCTTGGCAATTGTCCCGATACAGTCATCCGCCTCATATCCGGAGAGCCCTATGTTAGGGATATCAAATGCTTCAACCGCTTTTTTCGCTAGGTCGAATTGAGGGATCATTTCGACTGGAGCTTCTGATCGATTGGCCTTGTATCCATCAAATAATTCATTTCTGAAAGTCTTGCTGCCCATATCCCAACACACCGCGACATGACTAGGTGAAAAGTGATTCACCGCCGTCAGCATATGCTTCAAAAAACCTTGAACGGCATTAGTCGGGATGCCTTTTGAGTTAATCATGAATTGACCAGTAACTGCCGTTGCATAATAAGCTCTAAATAAAAGCGCCATCCCATCGACAAGCATAAAGGAAGGATGCTGCTCGTTTTCTTTCATTAACACATTATCACCTCTATCATGATGTACTTCCATTTTAACATAACTGTCCCCTTTTTTAAGGATCGTTTAATTGGAAAAAATATTATTCAATTGGATTATCATCATACGAGATCCAGTCACTGTAACTGCCAATATATATCTTCACATCTTTAAAGCCCGCTTCTTTCAGGGCAATATAATTGGGTGATGCCGTTACACCTGAACCGCAGTACACAATAATTCCCTTATCTTTACCGATGTCTGAAAAATTTGACTGAAGATCTTCCTTCTTTTTAAAATAGCCATTTTCCAGAACGTTTGTCCACACCTTATTTACTGCTCCAGGTATATGTCCGGCTTTTTTATCAATCGGCTCCTCGATTCCCTCGTAGCGCTTAGATTCCCTTGAATCCATTAATACGATATCGTCAGTCCTATTCATAGTGTAATCCTTCACTGTTTGAAAAGATGCAAAAACGGAATCATTTAAATCGATATGATATTCTGTTGGCATATATTTCGTTTGATTCGAGTCAATTGGATAGCCCTCATCCCTCCAGGCGCGAAAGCCCCCGTTAAGAACATAAACTTTCCGATGCCCAAGGTAGCTGAGCAGCCAGGCAAACCTGGAAGCAAAAGAACCTTCCCCGCCATCATAAGCAATAAGTACCGTATCATTGGTGATTCCGTTTAATTCCAGTTTATTTTTAAAGGTTTCCAGGTCAGGAAGAGGATGTCTTCCGCCATGTTCTTGAACCTGCCCCGATAAGTCCTTTTCAAGATCGAAATAAACCGCGCCGGAAATATGGTCTTTTTTGTATTCATTATACCCCGCATCAGGAGAGCCTAGCTGAAAGCGGCAGTCACAAATTCTGATCTCTTGAGAATTCAACTTCGGCAACAGCTCTTCTTTTTCAATTATTAAACTCATCTAAAAAACCCCCTATTCCAAAATGGTCCAAATTAATTCATTAAGCTCCGTTTCCATCTTCTTTCCCTGATTTAGCCTAGTTATCTCATTCTTTAAGGAAAGTGATTTCCCTTCTATTATCGAAAGATTCTTTTCACTTTCATTGTTGCTTATATATTCCTCCATTTGTTTTGCTTTAAATATCCGGGTAATCCTGGTTTTCAATTCTTGATCAATTGAAACCAAATCAAGTAATTCCCATACTGATAAAGGTGGCAGCGAACCCAGTTGAATTATATATTCAAGGATTAAATACGAACGGTATATTTGTACCCATGTTTTTAGTTCTTTTCTTTCGGATCCCCTTGTTTTTGTCAATAGTTGAAGATTATCGATCATCATCCGATAGTAATGGTGGCCCAGTGCCTTTTTGGAATAGCAATCAGCAATCAAATCCTTCATCTTCCTATAATAATCCGGATGCGTAATCAACTTGATTGGCGACTGAAATAATTCAAATAGAGCAGGATTACTCTTAAAGGTAAGACGTGAAGATTTAAATAAATCCCAGCCTTCCATGTCAAATAGGTCTTCTTTCATTTGCATGACTTCAACTGGCTGACTCAAGCTAAGGTATGACCGCTTATCATTATGTACATATATAAACCGAACATCGTAATCTGATTGGCCTGATGATAAACCAAAAGAATGGCTGCCAGTAACAGCAGCCATCAAAATGGTGATATCTTCTTTCTTTTCCAGGTATCTCAATCGTGAAATAAGGTTTTCTTTCATGAACGAGACCTCGTTTCTATTTCGAATGCATTTTAGCCAATTCCGCTACGGCATTTTCATAATACGGTAAATCTACCGTTTCCTCCAATGCTGCCCGTAAACCTGCAAAGATATCCGATATTTCCGTCTTAAACTCTTTTTGAATCTCAAGTAACTCTTGATTGAGGACTTCATTATACATTTCGAAAATCCGTCCGCCCTGCTCTTTTACATATACAAGGGCAGGATCATCTAAACGCTTCTGAAGACCTTCGCTCATTTTCGCTTTTTCATTTTTTTCAAAGAAAGATTTTGGATTTTTAAATAATGCCAATTCCTTTTTGAATTCCCCCGTATCTAATTGCGCAAAAGCTCCTGTAAATTCAAGGGACTCCCTCTCATTAGGTTCATATGGCTGCAATGAAAGGTTTCTTCTTATTTTTTGCATTTGCAAAAGCAAACTGCTTTGTTTCTCATTCAGTAATTTATTTACGAACATTTCCGTCCTTAAAGCCGTTGCCCGCATTTCCTGGGCAAGGTCAAAGCCTAAAGCATCCAATAAGTTCTTCATAGATTGCTTGAGGACAATTTTCAGATCGCCTCCATCATCTTTTAAAACAGCCGGATTGAACGACTCTTTGAAGAAATCATTAAACCGGAAGAAGACCCGTTGTTTACTATAAAAAGTCAATTCGTCTATCTCTTTTTTCAAACGTTGCTTTTCGGCATCCCCTTTAATGACTGAGAGGAGTGCCGAAATGGACTGTGCCTCATGAGAAAGGGTTTCCAGGGCATTTCGTTTCGCTTTCTCATCCTGCCTGGAAGCTGTAATTACATCTCGTAGCAGCTCTTCCGTTCTTTTTACAGCCGCTTGAGCCGATTCAATTGCAAGTCCCGTTAAATCGTTTTCTATGAAAGAATCGAATTGACCTTGGAATTCCGAGATTCCGCTATTTGGAAGGAACGAATGCTTAAACGAACCAGGCGTTTGTTTTTCCATCAACGCTCCCTTACTCGTAAGCGGAAACAGTTTTGGAAAACGGATTCCGAATCCATTCAATTGATCTGTGACATAATCCATCACTTCGTCCAATTCGTCAGTGGTTTGTGCCAGATCGACGGCATTGACGATGAAAAACATCTTATCCATAGCGAAAGAATCTTTCACACGGCCAAGTTGTATCAAGAACTCTCTGTCTGCCCGTGAAAATGGGTGATTATAATAGGTCACAAATAGAATGGCATCCGAATTCTTAATATATTCGAAAGCTGCTCCTGTATGTCGTGCATTTATTGAATCGGCCCCAGGTGTATCAACAAGGACCATCCCCTGCTTTGTCATTTCACAGTCATAACGCAGTTCAATCAGATCTACAAGACATGACTTGGACTCTTCTGCAGCAAAACGTTTAAATCCTTCAAGATCTACCGTAACGACATTCCCCAATTCATTTTGGTACTCGGGCAGCCCTTGATGAAAAGCCCTTAGAAAGGATAAATGAGTTTTCCCCTTATCAACTTCCCCTGCCTTCGCAATGATTTGTCCTGCCAGTTGAAGTGCTTCATCTAGCGTTTTTGCCGATTTATCAAAGGCTGCCAAGGCCAGGCTTACATCTTCCAACAGCATCGCTTGTGTCTTTAGCTTGACGGTTGCCGTTCCATGTGGATGCTCAGCGTCTGAAGACATGATTTTGTTGATTGCTGCAGTTGTTGGATTTGGTGAAACAGGAAGGACGCTCTCCCCCATCAACGCATTGGCAAAGGAAGATTTGCCCGCACTGAATGCACCGAAAAGCGCAACAGTGAACGTCTGCTGTTCCAAGCGATTTGCCTTCTCTTTCAATTCTTTATAAAGAGATTGAAACCCTCTCAAAGGTTGAATTAGCTTGGCAGCCTGTTGTAAACTCGTTGCAGTCTCCATCAGCTTTTCTTTTCCGCGTAAATCAGTAGCATCAGATGAAGAAACAGTCACGGAATGTTCAACTTCCTTGTTTTCTTTATCATGATCCGTTACAATTTGTTCGTTGACGGACCTTGAATTACTTTCATTAGCGGTTTTCATGATTTTGACTGTAATATTTTTTTCCTCTTCATTCCATTGGGTTAAAAGCATATCGATATCACGCTCATCGATTAATGATTCAGTTTGATGAGCAATGGCCTCTAATCGTTCCGTTTGGTACTCGATTTCCGCATTCATCGCAGCAGTAACTTTAAGGGCTTCCGCAAATTCGGAAAAACCTTCAAGTTCCTTATCGATGGATATGGACTGCTGTTCCACTATCCCTTCCATAACGGTAATCATATTATTCAAAAATCCTTCAGATACATCACGTGCTTTCTTTTTGATGGCTGATGCCAAATCATTCGTATAGTTTAAAACGTATTCACCAGTAATATCGACTTGAGACTTCAAAGAGTTTTTTATGTAAGATTCCGATACCTCGATTTGAAGTGCCTGTGCCTTACTTTCAAGTGTTGAATCATGGATTTCCGCTTGATTAAGCGTTTTAACTGCTAGTTCTTTAAGATGCCATTCAAGCTGGGTCTTCACCTTTTCTTGTAAATCGGTCAAGAAAGCATTGATACGTGCCTCACGTTCGGCATCCGTTTTTTTCTTGGCAAATAACAGACCCACTTTAAAGTCAGGCTGAGCCGATTCCAAGAAAGATTTACCTAGGTCCCGTGTTGCAGCGGGCATGATGTATGCACCTTTCAAAATGGTTTCTAATGCATCAGCATATTGGACCTTGATTTCCTCTATTCGTCCAGTTAATGATTTTTTTTCTTTCAATAGGCTGTCCACCTGATTCGTCAGGTGGATTCGCTCTTCATATGGAAGTTCTGATAATACTTCAAAATCATCGGCGTGTTCCTCTTCATACTGCTCTTTCAGCCAATTAAGATGCCTTTCGACCAGGGCATTAGCCGATTGCATGATGGCATCTTTCCCATCATTTAGACCTTTGCCCGCAATGTCGGATATGAATTGCTTGACCACTTCTATTTCATTTTCGGTATTGTTCAAGTCTCTTACGGATGTATAAAAAATACCATCAGGGTATACATTCCAGTTCGCAAATGCCTCAGTGACGGAAAGCTTGAAGTCTTGAAAGCTAAGCTCGTTCTCATCATGCTTATCGATCATATTGATAATTAAGTATGTCGGTTTTTCAGCCTCTAACAATTCTTTCGTGAATAGGAAGTTCACTTCTGATTGAACGTGATTGTAGTCCATGACATAGAAGACTACATCAGCTAGATGCAAAGCAGATTCCGTAGAAACTCTATGTGCATCGTCTGTCGAATCAATTCCTGGCGTATCCATGATTGCGCATGAATCCGGCAGTGAAAAATCATTGGAACTTATCGTTATTGCCGATACTGAATCTCCATCCTTGGCAAATTTCTTTACCTCTTTAAAATCATATGGTGCAGGAAATAGGACTGGTGGCTGATGATGGTAAAAGACTTTGGCATAGTCTTCACCTTTTTGGACTTTTACCGTATTTGCACTTGTTGGAATAGGGCTTGAAGGCAATACTTGATCACCGAGGAAAAAGTTGATCATACTAGATTTCCCCGCTGAAAAATGCCCGCAAAAAGCAATGATGAACTCTTCGTTATTCACTTTCATGATTAACTGTTTTAGTTTATCGGCATTTCCTGTATCACCTGCCGATTGAAATTTCTCATACATGGCAGTCAAAATCCCCAATTTGGACTGTTGCTTTAATGTTTCTTGAATCATGAATCCATACCCCTTAATCTATCGTCATTTTGATATTCTTATTGTAAACGATTTCGTTTATTATTCATACCATCAGCTTTATTTTTACTATATGATTCATTACTGGCCATGTTCAAAAAAAAACCACCGATTGGTGGATTCATGCAGTTTGATTCATGTTGACTTTGAATGCAAAAAAAAAACCAGGATGTTTACCTGGTTGTAGGGGCGGGGTTAAAAGCAGTTCGGTTTTCCATTGGTGACTCGGTAAAAGACTTTACTGCCTTTGCCGGTTTTTGAATATTATTCAATACATGTTTCATCACAAAACCATATGTAGCGATTGTCAATAAAATGAATACCCAAACCATTACCAACACCATCCTCTTATATATTGATTAGCTTTTAGTTGTTAGTTATTAAAATGAATTTATCGAAATCCGAATGAGAATAATTTTCATCTTCATTTAGAATCTTATCACGAACGATAATCGTTTTCAATAAGAAATTAAAATTTTTTATTATTTTCCCTTAAAAACCGTAGAATATTCCGTATGTGCCTTTAATGCTTTCTCTTCCAATGGGATTCTTACCATCATCATCCAAACATTCAATAAACTAAAGATGATAGCGGTATAATATGCATTGAATAATAAAGAAATAACCATTATCTCAGTTGCCACTATGATATAGTTCGGATGTTTGAAATATTTATAAGGGCCATTAATGACTACCTCGGCATCAGGAACCACTATGATTTTTGTATTCCAATGTTTTCCCAAAGAACGGATTACCCAAATCCTGCCTGACTGTGCAATTAGAAAAAGGGTCAGCCAAATTGGCCATAGTCCAGCCACATCCCTATCAAGCACGGTCACTTCAAAAATGAGAACAATAAAAAAACTAAGGTGCATTAGAACCATCCAACTGTAATGGGACTCACCATATTCCACTGCTCCGGCAGCCTTTAACTGTTTTTCATTTTGTTTGGCGATATATAATTCAAACATGCGCTGTATAGCGATCAAGATAATGAAAATGGCAAAGATCATCACTTCCACCTCATTAACACAAGTTCAGATGAAAACCCAGGCCCCAATGCAGCAGCCAAGCCCACCTCATTTATATTCCCGCCGCGCTGCATGAACCTCTCCAGGACGTACAAAATAGTTGCTGAGGACATATTGCCAAATTCCCTCAATACGCTCATTGACTCAGCCGTCATGCTTTCATCGAACCCGAGGGCATCGTGATAAGCATCAATTACTTTTTTGCCTCCAGGATGAGCAATGAAATCTTTTATATCCCTGAGATCCAATCCATTCTCCATTAGGAACTCTTGAACATTCGGTTTAAGCCAATCTTTGATGATTGTAGGGATATCTTTTGAAAAAATCACATATAACCCTTGATCTTTAACATCCCAGCCCATTACATCCAATGAATTCGGCATTAGCGTGGATTGCGAATTCAAAAATTGCAGATGTCTTGCTTTTTTGGAAAAGTGTGCATCAGGCACCTTATCACCGCAAACCAAAACACAGCTTACTCCATCAGAAAATAAAGAAGTTCCAATTAAATTGCTTTTGGAGATATCATTCCTTTGAAAGGTCAGACTGCATAACTCCACACATAAAACAATGACCTTCGCGGTCGGGTATGCTTGGCAATATTCAAATGCACGCGATAGGCCACTTGCTCCCCCTGCACAGCCAAGTCCCCAAATCGGAATCCTTTTAGCATGCGGGCTAAATGGAAGTTCATTCATTATCCTTGCATCAATGGTCGGGGTAGCAATACCCGTGCTTGAGATATAGAAGAAAGCATCTAGTTCGTTTGCCTGCAGTTCTTCTTTTAAAAATTCTGTGTTGCTTAAGCATTTTTCTATAGCTTCTTTCCCAAACTTGACCGCCTGTTGAATATATAGATCATTCCGATCGGCAAAAGAATGATCCTCTTTAAACCAATCAAGATCATTAGAAAAATATCGATTTTCCACTTGTCCATTCTTAAAGGCTTTAAGTAACCGTTCTATATTCTTAAATGAGGCCCCAAATATTTCTCTCGAAAATTCCATGATTTTCTCCTGAGAAAGTAAATGTGGCAGCTTTATATGTGATGCGGATAATAAATACGGCATGATTGCACCCCTTATTATTCATGATATGGTTAATATACCCACCAAGATATCAATTATGCCATATCGATAAACGGTCATATTTATCGACGGTTCAGAACATTTTTTCTTTTTTCTTAAAAAACTAGATGAAAAAGACTAAGAAATTGATAACATAGAGAACATGATGATACTAGCGGAGGAACGAAAATGAAATCAACGCTATAATCACTATTCAAGTCCGTTATTCTCTTCTTTTTCGACATTTAAAAGCCGTACCTCATAAAACGGCCTTTCGAACAGGAATCGATAAGCGTCCTTATTGGCATGACAGGGTATCCGTGGGAGAATAATAAGCAAATTAGGTGAAAACTGACGTTAGAAGGTGAGATGCTTGAATCTTTTGCAGCAGAGCTCGGCAACATGCTTGCCGGGAATATCGCCAATTCGTTAGCGGGCGGGGATGCATTTAATGATAGTACCCCACCCACCGTTTTTGTGGGCAATACCAAAGTGTATGGGTTCATGAAGCAATCCATTTACCTATGTCATTAAAGGGCGTAGGTACCCTTCCTATCATCTTAATTATCGAAATGTAATCATGAAATATTAAACCCCCTTACCTAAAATCGGTAAGGGGGCGCTGTCATTCTTCTTTCTTTACAGAAGATTGATTTTGCACTTGAATAATGATATTTTGAAACTCCTCTTTTCCACAAACGCTGCACCTATACTCCTGACTTAAAATGGTTCGACAATGAATACAATATTTTTTCTCCATCCCTATCACTACTTTCCTGAACATATACTATCAATATATTCAAAAAGTGAAGAGAGTTTCCTTTTTTCTGGCAAAACTCCAATTTCATTATCCATGAAATGCTTCGGCATAAATGAAAAAATGCCTAAAATCCTCATCACCTGAGGATTTTAGGCATTAAATGGTTGAATCTATCATATACCGAATCTATTTTTATCAGGCTACTTTTTGCCCTTCAATACGAGCTTCTTTTACTTTCCCTTTTGTAGGGACGATGTTAAAGACGATATTCAAGAAAATGGCTGTCAAACTTCCGGCTACAATACCGTTTTCCGTTAAGATTTGAAAGCTTTCCGGAATTTGCGCAAATAGTTCAGGAACGACCGTAACACCAAGTCCCATACCTACTGAACAAGCGATGATCAATAAATTTTCTTGAGAAGCAAAATCCACTTTGCTCAACATCTTAATTCCAGCGGCAATTACCATCCCGAACATTGCAACCATTGCACCGCCAAGCACGGATGAAGGGATAATTGTCGTGAATGCACCAATTTTCGGAACAAATCCTATGAAAATGAGAATGCCCGCTGTTGTGTATATGACATTCCTTGTTTTGATGCCTGACAATTGGATCAGTCCGACATTTTGTGAAAAAGCCGTATACGGAAACGAATTGAACAAACCGCCAATCATGATGGCCAGTCCTTCAGCACGATATCCGCGAGCCAAATCGTCTTCTGATATCTCTTTATCCGTGATTTCACCAAGGGCATAATAAACACCAGTCGATTCCACCAAGCTGACGATCGCCACCAATGTCATCGTAATGATTGCCGTGACGTTAAATGTCGGTGCTCCAAAGTAGAAAAAATGAGGCATATGCAGCCAAGTGGCACTGGCCACTGAGCTAAAATCCACTTTTCCAAGGAAGAAAGCTGCAAATGTTCCGACGATCAGTCCCAATAAAATAGAAATGGAGCGTAGGAATCCCGATGAGAATTTATACATGAATATAATGAATAACAAAGTTCCAAAACCAAGAGCTACATTATTCAAGTCTCCGAAATCAGCAGCACCTTGACCTCCACCAAGATTGTTGATGGCAACAGGAATGAGCGTTATGCCAATAATCAAAACGACAGATCCAGTGACAATGGGTGGGAAAAACCTTGCCAGTTTTCCGAAGAATTTACTAATGATAACGACGATCAATCCGGACACCAATATGGATCCATAAATGGAGTTGATTCCATATTGCGTACCAATTGCAATCATCGGGCTAACTGCAGTGAATGTACAGCCTAGGACGACCGGAAGCCCAATTCCAAAGAATTTATTTTTCCACACTTGCAATAATGTTGCTATCCCGCACATCAAAATGTCTATCGAAACTAAATAAGTCAACTGCGCTGCAGTCAATCCCAGCGCCCCACCGACAATCAATGGAATGACAACTGCACCGGCATACATGGCAAGTACATGTTGTATTCCTAGAGAAGCAACTTTTAAAGGTGATTGATTAGACATTGAGGGCTGCTCCTTCCATTTCCTCGGCGAACGTAATCTCACCGAATTTCAACTCAGCAATCCTCGCAAGTGATTCGACTTGAAAACCTTGTTCCCTAAGATCCTTACCACCACTTTGGAATGCCTTTTCAATCACGATGCCGATTCCGGCCACTTCTGCACCAACCTGCTTACAGATTTCTACCAAGCCCCTGGCTGCCTGTCCGACCGCAAGGAAGTCATCGATGATTAAAACCTTATCCCCAGCTTCAATATATTTATTGGAAACCGTAATCGTATTGGTTTCTTTTTTTGTAAAGGAATGAACGGACGCGGTCACTAAATCATTTGTTAAAGTAAGTGATTTACGTTTACGGGCAAAAATTAACGGAACTTCCAATTCCAACGCAGCCATCAAACCAGGACCAATGCCTGAGGATTCAATCGTCAGCACTTTCGTTATTTCCTTTTGTTCGAAACGTTTTACGAATTCTTTACCAATTTCTTTCATTAGTATAGGATCCATTTGATGATTCAAGAATGAATCTACTTTTAAGATATCTTCTGATAAAGCTTGACCTTCGGACAATATTTTTTCCTTTAAAAGTTGCATGAAGGTTCCTCCCAATCTTGGATGATTATTGACCCATAAACCACGCAATCATTTCCCGGCATATAAAAAGCCCAAGAAACATTGCGGCACTTTTTTGGAGTGAAGCAATACTTCTTGGGCATGAATGAAAAATGAATCAGCTAAAGCCTTCATTATGCAACAAGATCTATTACTCACCCATAGTCGAATTATTTACGGTAATCCGGTAGAAACTTGCAGGCCATATCCCTGCTATTATACGAGTGAAACTTTATATTTCATTAATATATGAATTATAACAACGCTGGCTCTATTTGAAAAGGTATTTTTGATAAAAACCGAACTTTCATTTAAAGAATTAAATCATCATTCGTATTATTAGAAAATTGCGAAATCACACAACCAACAGGGTTTTCCTATCAAAAGAAAGAATCACCCCTTCTCCATGTTCCATTTACCGTTATCCTACACGTCACTTTTACAACTGCCCATAAAAAAAAGAAGGTCTTGGCATTCAATCCAAGTCCTTCTTCTTTTGATTCATTTGATTTTATAAACTTCTTTATATTTATTTTCAAGATACTTTATTAAATACTGAACATTCAGGCCCTCTCCTGTCGTTTCCTTCAAAATCTCAAGAGGCTTTTTTGTTTTTCCGTATTTATGTATCTTTTCATTAAGCCATTTCCTGATTGGAGCAATATCACCCGCTTCCAACAGGCCATCAAAATCAGGCAAATCTTTAAGCATCGATTGCTTGATTTGGGCTGCATACATATATCCCAATGCATAAGAAGGGAAGTAACCAAAACTGCCATCTGCCCAGTGTACATCTTGCAACACGCCCATGGCATCATTTTCAGGCACAATCCCCAAATAATCCTTGTATTTTTCATTCCAGACTTCCGGTAAATCCTTCACTTCAAGTTCTCCATTAAAAAGAGCCTTTTCCAGTTCATACCGAATCATAATATGTAGGGGATACGTCAGTTCATCTGCTTCAATACGGATGAACGATGGTTTTGATTCGTTAATGCCCCGGTAAAATTCATCCAGTGTCACATCATTGAATTGTTCGGGAGCATATTCTTTTAATAAGGAGAATTTATTTTTCCAGAAGCTATGATTCCGTCCAATGAAGTTTTCGAAAAACAATGATTGTGATTCATGGATACCCATTGATGTCCCGCCGTCGAGAAGTGTTCCAGTTAATTCTTCGGCGATATTCTGCTCATAAATGGCATGTCCGCATTCATGGATGGTACCAAAAATCGCCCCTCTAAAATCATTTTCATCGTATCGGGTCGTCACCCGTACATCGCCCCTGTTTATTTTAATTTCAAAAGGATGAACTGTTTCATCCAGCCTGCCAGCCTTGAAATCGTATCCTAGCTGTTTTAAAAATTCCAAGTTCAGTTGATGCTGCTTTTCTTTTGGAAATTCTTTATAAAGGAACGCTGTTTCAGGTCTATGTTCGCTTTCGGCAATCTGTTTTACCAATGGAACGATCCTCGCCCGGAGCTCACTGAATACGCTGTCAAGTATATCTACGGTCATTCCTGGTTCATACATATCTAAAAGTGTATTATATTTCGTCCCTTCATAACCCCAGTACTCTACGAACCTACGGGTATAAGCTACAATTTGCTCCAGATAAGGTTGAAATAATGAAAAATCAGCTTTTTCCCTTGCCTCTTCCCATGCACTTTCAGAACGCGACTGTAAAATGACGAATTCCTTATATTCGTTGGCAGGAATTTTCTTATTCCTTTCAAACTCTTTTTTACACTCTTGTACCATTTTATTCGTCGTTTCACTAAGAGTAGCTTTCTCCAGCGAAAGTTCGGCAATGAAGAATTCCATTTCTTTACTTGTGCTCATATTAAACACCTCGGAGGAAAGCACGCCGATAACTTCGGAACGCTGCTCAACTCCCTGTTTCGGTGCACCTGTACGTAAATCCCAAAAAATTAACGCGAGAGCTTCATTATAGGCCGAGATTTTCTTTACATATTCTCTAAACTCTTTTTCTATCAGATCGATACCCTTTTTTTTCATATTCACTGCTCCTTCCAACTACACTTTACCATATTATACAAAAGTCTTTCATATCAGAACCACTTCGATTAATAAATAAAAATAAAATAAGAGCCAAGGGGCACCTTGGCTCTTATTTATGACTGGACTTTAGTTAAAGCGTTACAGGAAGAATCGATACAATCTTCTCTTTCACCTGTTCCGAAAGATCCTTTTCAGTCAAAATCTGGACTGTTCCCGAATCATTGCTCGTCCTGATCAATCGCCCTATTCCCTGGCGCAAACGAAGGAGCATGTATGGAAGATCCACTTCTTCGAATGCGTCTGTAACCGAGTTGCGTTTGGCCTCGAAAACCGGATCACGCGGCGGGAATGGAAGGGAGTGTATCACTACATTTTGTAATGAAGGACCTGGAACATCAAGCCCTTCCCATAAATGATAGGAGAAAAGGACAGATTGCTCCTCTTCCTGGAACTTTTTAACAAGCTCGCTGATTTCCGCTTCCCCTTCAAAATAAAATGGATAAGAAGATATTGGGCAGTTTTCCTTGAACCAATGCAATTCCTCTTTTGAATGAAATAATACTAGTGTTCGACCTTCATTTTCCTCAATTGACTTCATCGTATATTTAAGTTTCGCCAATTGATCTCCATTTTCGAAGACTGGCATGTTCATTTTCATGACTTCATCGTAATCAAATGGTGATTCAACGGAGAAGCTGTCATACTTTTCTATCCCTAAACTATCTGCAATATATTGGAAGGATTTATTATCCGATAATGTTGCCGATGAAAAAATGTACGGGATTTTTTTAGAGAATACCTGTTCAGACAGTATATCCTGTACAAGCCTTGGCATGATGACCAATGTTTTGGTCATTTCATTTTCTTCAAACCAGGAAACGGCCTGTTCATCCTTCACGAATAGAGAAAGGGAGTAGCCCAGCTGCTCTAAATATTCTTCCGTCACTTTTAAATCATAATCATTGATCGTGTACATTTCCGCTTCAAAAACAAGGTTCTCCTCTAGCTCTTCAACCTTTTTGTGAAGCTTTTGGGCGAAACTTGTTATTTCTTTGGACATCGGAATTTCATAACGATTAGATCCGCTGACATGAATCGCTTTTTCATCCAACAAATCAAAAAATTCTTCGTTGATATCAATTAAATCCTCAATGATGTATAAAGTTTCTTCACGAACCTGATTGGCTGTAAGCAATTCTAAAACCGAAGCAAGGGTCTGTTCCCCAACTTTATACGTTAAAGCCTTTTGAGCTGCAAATTCCAATAGGTGTCCTTCATCAAAGACAACGCAGCTATGATCAGGCAGCAATGGTAACTGACCTTCACGCTTACGCTTTTCCTTAGTCCATACATGCTCCATGAAGAAGTCATGTGAACAAATGATCAAATCACTTGATTTTCGGTAGTGGTCCCGTGACAAGGTTTGCCCACAACGATGGCGTTTATCACAAGTAAAACAGTTTTGGAGCTGATCCCAGCCAACTTTAGACCAGTCTTCATCATTTAAATATGGATACTGTTTACGGTCCCCATATGCTGTATAGGCGTTCATGGATGAGTTATCATGGACAAACTTAGGAAGTTCATCATATAGCTGATCTATTCCCTCGGAATCTTCGTGATTCACTGCGTAATCCAATTTCTTAAGACATACATATTGATCGTGATACTTGGCAAGCCGAACATCCACTTCAATACCTAAAGCATTCTTGATTTTTTGGATGTCGCCTTCCTCTTTGACAAGCTGTTCAATCAACGTTTCATCCGCACACGAAATAATTGCAGGTTTATTCGTATATCTCGCATAACAAATCGCATATAGTAAATAGACCAAAGTCTTACCGGTCCCTACCCCTGCTTCAGCAAAACTAACATTCTTTTCTTTAAAGGCTTTTTCTAACTGAAAAGCCATGAAGATTTGTTCGTCGCGCAGCTCAAATCCTTTTTCGGGAAGAATATCGTAAAAAACATCACCGATCCATTCTGAAAGCTTATCGTAAAAAGAATCTTCCTTTGTTACCGAAAAAGGCAGTGTTTTAAGCATCATGGTCTCCCCTTTTATCTATCATCAGTATATAGTATCGAATCATTACAATCTTAGGCAAAAGTATATTATCCTTTATTTCACATTAATAGTCAAGATATTTACCAACCATCAGAAATGAAGCGTATTTTGTATGTTTTTCTATGTATGCTGCCTGGTTGCCCGATTCGTAAAATAAAAGACAGGCTCCAAAAGAGAGCCTGCCTGTAAATAATATAGGGTTGAATTAAGCTTTGTTTACGTTTGATGCTTGTGGTCCACGTTGACCTTGTTCTACATCAAATGTAACGTCTTGGCCTTCTTCAAGTGTTTTGAAACCTTCGCCTTGGATAGCTGAGAAATGTACGAATACATCGTCTCCACCTTCACGTTCGATGAATCCAAAACCTTTTTCTGCGTTAAACCATTTTACTTTACCTTGTTCCATTTTTGTTGCCTCCTAGTGTGTTCTCCACACATTATATTACTATCCTTGCTCAAAAAAATATTAAGGTATTCCTTAAATCTGAACAAAAATAATTCATTATTAGAATAACAGAAAAGGAAATGATAAGCAAGACTGGAACCTATTATGAATAAATCGTCCTGAGTATCAAAATCCTCCGTTATATTCTACCTACTTATTCACCTTGAGGCTGTCTTGGCGGCCTTTTCCCCCAATATTGATAAAGGTCAGCACGGATGAAACCGTTGAACAATTTCCTTTTTTTCGTTGCAGGCTTACCGTAATGCTGTTCGAAGTCAGGATTGGAGGTAATCATGTATACTGACCATGTATCAAGCTTCTTGAAAGCTTGGCCCATTTCTCTATACATCTGCTCAACTGCTTTTTTCTCACCAAGCCGTTCTCCATAAGGCGGGTTCCCGACAATGACACCATACTCATTCCTTGTCGAGATATCCCTAACCTGCATTTGTTTAAATTCAACCAGATCACCAAGACCTGCTTCAAAACTATTCGCTTTAGCTATATCGACCATTCGATGGTCAATATCGCAACCGGTTATGTCCAAATACTGATCATAATCGGCTAAATCTTCAGCTTCAATCCGTGCTTCATCCCAAACCTTGCTATCCATCCATGCCCAAGTTTCAGATACGAATTCCCGGTTAAACCCAGGTGCTATGTTCTGCCCAATTAAGGCTGCCTCGATGGGAATCGTTCCAGACCCGCAAAATGGATCTATGAAAGGTTTATCCGGTTTCCAATTGGTCAGCATGATTAAGGCAGCCGCCAATGTTTCTTTAAGGGGTGCCTCCCCCTGCCCTGTCCGATACCCCCGTTTATGCAAACCTGCACCTGAAGTATCTATGGTAAGTGTCACTACATCTTTTAAAATAGACACTTCAATTTTAAACAAAGGACCAGTCTCTGCAAACCAAGACACTTGCTTATATTTACTTTTCAATCTATCAACAATCGCCTTTTTGACAATAGCCTGACAATCCGGGACACTGTAGAGTTTTGACTTAACGGATTTTCCACTCACAGGGAACTCTACATCGGCTGATAAGTAATCTTCCCAATTCAATGCCTTTGTTTTTTCAAACAACTCATCAAATGAATATGCTTTAAATTCCGCAACTTTAATTTTTACCCTATCGGCACTGCGCAGCCATAAATTAGAGCGGGCAATGGCGGATTGGTCGCCTTTATATGTGATTTTACCATTTTCGACTTGACAATCGTAACCAAGATCCCTAACCTCCTTGGCAACAATTGATTCCAATCCCATTGCTGATGTTGCGATAATATCGAATTGTTTCATTAATCTTGCACCTTCTTTCCATTAATCCAAATCAATGGCACCTTTTCCCGAATTTCTTCATTTATGTATTTAAGAATCAGGCATTGATTTTTTACATATAAACCTTTTTAAAAAGGTCCACCGCTTTTTTATATTGGCTGTTTTCGCATACTTTGTTGCTATTTACCAAGTAAAGCGTTTTGGTTGATTTCCCCTCCAGATGCTCGCTTTCCGCGGGGCGGGCGGTGAGCCTCCTCGGCGTAAACGCCTGTGGGGTCTCACCTGTCCCGCTGCTCCCGCAGGAGTCTCGCACTTGCGCTCCAATCAACCTTAAATAGTTAGTTTTTAAAAACAACAATCTTTTTGAAAAGAGCCTTTATATTTCAGTTAGAATTCTTTATTGTTTGCTTAGCTTATTTTATGATCATGTAGCAAGGACATGAAATAAAGCAATACTCAATTATCCATATACCTTAAGATACACGCTGCAATCATACGATTGAAATCATCGAAACCGATTATGTATGCTTCCCATCATTATCCTAATATTTGAAGTTTTCCGTATTGATACCTTCATTTTAAAGCTAACAGAAGTGTTAAGGAACCTTTTAAAAATAGGATGCCCAGAATCAAGGAATGCTTTACATTCCGACACTATTTTTTAAAAATGTTACCGACTGACTTCATTCGAACCCATTTTCTTCCGACTGACACTTTTCGAAATGGAATGAAAAACTTGCCAAGTTCTTAGTTTAACACAGCGGTGTTTCAGAAAACGAAAAAATAAATGAAAATGCCCAATCTTTTTTTATAATCAGGTAATCTCCATAAACAAAAACTCCCCTTTTTAAAGGAGAGTTGTGCTTTTGGTGTAATATGATAACGTTCTGTAAGCCATGTTTTGTTCCTCAGTACTGCAAGCGACTCGCGTCTCGTACTTCGGCGGTAATCATCTATCTACAGAAGCATATGCCTCTGTCCTTCTCCTCGTTCAATTCCAAGGAAGAAAGCGCCCCTACCATTAATTTGGGTTTCTCGCTCGTGGGGTTTACCTCGTTCCACCCTTTACATTTCTGTAAAGGCTACGTCACTGTGGCACTTTTATAGGTATTCATGCCATATCCAAAAGGACTTAGGCATTTTCCCAGCCGTCAGCAATCCAAGATTGCTGCCCAAGCTTATTTTTTCGCCAGGCACGAACACTACGGACATCGCAGTCCGTGCGAGCATGGACTTTCCTCTACTGCATAAATGCAGCAGCAATTACCCAAACGTTAACATAACATAATTGATTATACTCCATTACTCATGAAAAAACAATACCAAAATAATTTTTAACTTTTACAATGTAAAACCTTAGTCAAAAAGCTTGTTACCAAAAACATGCTTTTCCAAGTTTGATAACCGTTTAAGGATGTCAAAGTTAGTGGTTCCCGGAGTGGCACTAGGAGCAGCAGGTTGATTTGGACGTTTTGTACTCTCTTCGGCTTGTTTTTTCAATTTAAGATTTTCTTGTTTAAGATCTTCGATTTCCTGATGGAACACTTCATAATCTTTAATGATCAAATCAAGGAATTGATCCACATCTTCAGGTTTATAACCGCGCATGGCTGTTTTAAAATCTTTTTCAAGAATATCTTTAGCCGTTAATTTTATCTTATCGGATAGCATAAGACTTCACCTCAATACTTTCGCCAATACAATGGACTTTTTATTATTTTTTCAAATCTGCTTGGGTTTGTCAACGAAACACCTTTTTGTATGCATACTGTTTTGTGAACGTTATGTATTCCCATTAAATCTGTATCTAAATTTCATAATAATATGATTATGCTTTAGAAACAACTTTTAATCCATAATTATTTTCACTCCATCATTCTTCGGACCAGCTCGCTTCTTCCGCAGCCAGTTGTAGGTCATCAAAATTTATCTGAAAGATGGGGTATGGCTGTGTTTCGGCTTTTTTCATCGCCTCGAAATAAGGATATCGGGATGATCCTTCTTTTTCAGCCTCGAAAATGATGAGCATGGCATCGCTTTTATGGACCATATACTTGTTTTTGATTTTCAGTTGTTGTGGCCCTTCATATGGTTTATTGAATATGGACTCAACAAAATCGGCACGGGCCAATATGGATCGGTAATAGTCTTGATTCGTCTCGTTCCATGACTCTTCCTGCTTCAGGAAAGGGGTAAGCACTCCTAATTTAAGCTGAGGATATTCCTCCTGTAATTCGAACACCACTTCTGCACCCCATAGCTCCGTACCCAATTGACCTGAGATGATCACCCATTCCAGCCCATCTTCCGCCAATGGAAGGAGACGCTGCTTCATCGCTTTCTTTATATATTTTACGGCTTCATGGTCATTTTTGAATATCCCGAATTCAAAAGCCTTATAGCCGGTCATATACAAAACCTTCATAGCTTGACTAGTCTCCTTTATCATGATTATGTAAGAAAATAAGGGCTTAATAAGCCCCTTATTTTTTTAATATCCGAAATGTCCAGGCGGACAGCATGGGTTTTGCGGCGGCCTTCCACAAATCAAGTGTTGATTATAGCACTCGTTCACAACGGATTGAGTATGCGGGAAATAATGTTTAAACGTGTTCACATGTTTATTGACATTTGTAGTATGTGATGGATGAACGACAGGAATCACTGTGTTAGATACATTTGTATTGACAAATTGCTGTGTCGGAGAGACTTGCGCTGGGGCAACTTGAGATGGAAATGTTTGTGTTGGACCATATTGCGCTGGAGACACAGCCGATGGACCATATTGCGCTGGAGACACAGCCGATGGACTATAGGCTCCCATTACGTTGGACTTTTTACCGGTTGACGCTCCCATTACGTGATGGGGGTGTTTGCCGGTTGCTGCGCCCATTACGTTATGGGGGTGTTTACCGGTTGATGTGCCCATTACTCCAGGTGCGTTCCCGTATGCTCCCATTACATTGGGTTTATTTCCTCCACTATTACGAAAATACATTTATAATACGTCCCCTTTCATCATGATAAGTTTAGTCTTACCATTACAGAATATGAAAAAAAGGGGATACGTGTACTGATGAAATGACCTAATTATACAGAATAAGTATAAAACGATGTATGGCTGTCGATAAAGTACACTATTATTTATGCTATCCCTTCAAATATACTGGGTAATTTTCTATAAAAAGGAATAGAGACTGTCTTTTAAAGAAGTAAATAATACAATCGTTAAACAAAGGACAACAAAAAATAGAAATAAAGTCGTTTTATACATTTCTTCGCTCCGCTTTCACCTTGAATTTATGATGTAAAGGAATGAAATGAACGCTTCAGAATTTCACCCTCAACTCTTTCCATTTTACACATAATAGTTGAAGGCCACAATAATTGTATACATATTTTTTATTTTCAGCCTTTTGCACTAACAGAGCAATTAATTCCCCTATATTATATAGAAATACCCTTAGATTGCTCTTTCTTTTCGAGCCGATGAATCCTCTTTTCCAATTCCAACTGTTTTTTCCTTGGTAGGGTCCCTTCGCTTACCATCTCTTGAAGTGCGATTATTGAACATTTTAGAGCAAGTCCGACGTCCTTAAATTGATGTTCGTATAATTTTGCACATTCAATCTGTGCCTGTATCCTTATTTGCACATTTCCTTTTAAGGCGGCTTCCTTCCAAATTTCCAAAGCTTCATTGAATAGTTTTTGCTTCTTTTTCTGGAAGGCTAAGGCATGGCCAGCGATTATCCGTTCTTCCTCATTTCCTGCTTCCAATATTTTTTGATATGTCTCAACTGACTCCTCTTTTTTTCCCAAATAAGCGAGCCATCGTGCAATTTCCATGGACTCTTCCGTATATCCATCGATTTGGAGGATTTTTCGGGACAAATGAATATACAATGTGATCAATGATAAGATATCCAATTCATTATGCTTCATGATTCCAAACAGAATTTCCGGATTCTTCCGCTCAACAAAATCAAAATAAATCATCGGCGCCAAATATCCAGGAATATCATCCTCCCTATAAACACCTAGAATATCTGTTTCGACCGCTGATAATTTCACTCGTTCCAATTTGTTTTTCCAAAGGCGTCTTGAAGCATGATATAAATCGAAATGTCCGAATTCCGGTAGTTTCGGTACATGCTCTTTTATCAAGGTATGTCTGGTTTTTAACTGGGGCCAATCAAAAGATTTACCATTATATGTGACAAGCGTTTCGTAATTGATGTTTTCCAGAAAGCTTTGATAAAGCGGGATTTCACTTCCAGGCTGCGGAAGGATATGTTGCTTCACGACTACTTCTTCACCTTCTAAATAAGCATAGCCAAGTAAAAAAATGGTATTGCCGGCTCCCCCTCCAAGCCCTGTTGTTTCCGTATCGAAGAAAAACAGATCTTCACTTTTAACGCCCCTAGCGGATAGTGGATGCTCCAATGAAGTTTGATTCCACTCTTTTACAACCTTTTTCAGCTCGGAAAATGCATATAACCCGTGTTTGTGATTTATGGGGTAGCGGACTTCCCTAATGAAACAATAGTCACCATCGAAGTGAAAGGAAACGGTATCGTTCTCCAGCCACTTTTCATAGTAAGGAATTTCTTCATTCACTGTCCGGTCACCTTCTTCAACGGGAGAAGGATGTTTCCCTAGGTTCATATGCGTTTTCATACGGTTCAATTTATTTTTTAATGACATGAAATTACACCTCTTTTCACTTATCTCTGCGATTTATTAATGTTTTTGCTTACAAAATTGACCCAATAATTCTTTGGCATCACTCTTGGCTGTTTTCGTTGCGGATTCCGTCCCGATACAGGAAGGACAGCCGCTTTCACAAGCGCAATTTTCAATCATTGCTATTGTTTCAAGCAGAATGACTTCAGAATTTTCATATACTTTATCACTTAACCCTATGCCTCCCGGATAACTATCATAGATAAAAATGGTCGGTTTTTCATTATGTGCTGCCTTAACCTGCGGATAAACATGAATATCATGCGGATCGCACATAACATGTAGTGGAATCATGTAATTAAGAGCATGGGAGGCACCTATCATTCCTTGTTCTATCCGATTTTCGTCCCACTTAAATATATCGGGATCCATGGAAAGCATGGCTGAACTCGTGTGCAGTTCCATCTCCGGGAGACTGATTGGTCCTGAACCAATATTCTCATGAGTTTCGAATTTGATTTTTTTGAAGATCGTAGGCATCGCCCGGATTGCAACATCACCAAAAGCAGCTGCTGTGGAAGCGAAAGTTCGCTGTTTATCGACTTCCAATACAGACAACTGAACGGCAAGGTTAGCATCCGTATAATAGTCCACATTGACTTCACGTACATAAGCTTTCTTTTCATCCCAATCAAGTTCTTCCACCTGAAATTGAATTCCCTGGTGCAAATAAATGGCTTCATCGTGGAGGAGGGTCATTGCACTGAACGTATCCATTTCCCCTATGACCCGATTAACCGGTGCATTCGTTTGATCGATGATCACGACATTTTCCTGTGCCGCTGAACGCAGGCTGATATTGCTTGCTGGAAAAGCATCATTCATCCAATGCCATTTGTCCCCATTTAAGTGTAAGACCCTTTCTTCCGTAAGGAATTCAAGAACGTCCATAATCTCTGTTTCCCCGAAGGTATCGCCTTTTTTAAATGGAAGCTCATATGCTGCACATTTTACATGATCAACCAAAATCAAAAGATTATCTGGATTGATTCTTGCAGTTTCTGGATTTCTGGTAAAGAAATATTCGGGATGCTGTACGATATATTGATCAAGGGCACTGGAACTGCCGACCATGATGATCAATGCTTCACCATGCCTTCTTCCTGCTCGTCCCGCCTGCTGCCATGCACTTGATATGGATCCAGGATAACCAGTCATAATGCAAACCTGAAGCTGGCCGATATCGACGCCCAGCTCAAGTGCATTTGTGGAAACCACTCCATAAATGGAACCATCCCTGAGGCCTTGTTCAATTTCTCTGCGCTGTGTTGGCAGATATCCACCGCGATAGCCCCTGATCGATTTTGGCCCCAATTGCTTTGACACAAGTTCCTGTAAATATGTCAATAGAATTTCCACACGAACCCTGCTTCGCGCAAAAACAATCGTTTGAATTTTATTTTTCAAAAATTCATTTGCCAGTTTCCTGACTTCCAAAACCGCACTCCTCCGTATATTCAGCGGTTTATTTACTATTGGGGGATTGTAAAACACAAAATGCTTTTTCCCACTTGGGGCTCCGTTATTATCGATAAGGACCATTTGTTTTTCCGTGAGCTCTTCTGCCAATTCTTTTGGATTATTGATCGTAGCGGAAGTACAAATGAATACAGGGTCGCTTCCATAAAACTTGCAAATCCTTTTTAACCTTCTTATGACGTTGGCTGTATGACTTCCGAAAACGCCGCGGTAGATATGAAGTTCATCAATTACCACATACTTCAAGTTTTCAAACAAAGAGACCCATTTCGTATGATGGGGCAGGATTCCGGAATGGAGCATATCAGGATTGGTGATCACGATATGCCCTGCCTGGCGGATTTTTTGCCTGATATTTGAAGGTGTGTCCCCATCATATGTATAACTATTTATTTGAGCATCCATTTCATGAATCATTTCATTCAATTCGCTTTTTTGGTCATAACTCAGTGCTTTTGTCGGAAAAATATAAAGCGCCCTTGTTTTTTCATCTTCCAGTATTTTTTGAAGGACCGGCAAATTATAGCATAATGTTTTTCCAGAAGCTGTAGGTGTGACCGCTACAAGGCTATTGCCACTGACAGCAGTATCAAATGCTGTTGCCTGATGGCTATACAATCCATTTATCCCCCGTAATTCAAGAGCATGCTTAATTTTATCATTCATTGCATCGGGAAAAGGTACATGTTTTGCCTCTTTTGCTTCAATTACTTGCCAATGCACTATATTATCTTTAAAGTCTTCATTTATTTTTAAATCATTGATGACTTCTTGTAAATTTTTTCGCAGTTTCATATAACCACCTCATACGTCTATTCTACCGAATGAACGTTCTATGCAAAAGGGAAACTATTTCCTTTTCAAAAAAAAAAAGCTGGAAACGTCACTATCTCGTTTCCAGCTCGGCCTTTTTTCATTTAATCCTTCTCGACAAAGCGAATGATTTCTTCAATTAGTCTGCTTGGAGCTTCCAACATTCCCATATGGCCGCTGCCCTTAAGTAAAACTTCATTGATATGGCTCCCTTTCACAGAAAAGGTTTTATCAGCGGGAATCACCTTATCCTGTTCACCTGCAACCAATAGGACAGGCAACTTCGTATTTTTGAGAACATGATTTCTGTCTATTCTGTTCCTCATGGCATGTAAAGACCCTATCGCCCCAATTTCACTTGTTTTATATCCGATTTCCTTTATATGGGCAATATTGGGATCATCGGAATTAGCGAATAGCTTTGGTATAAGTCCGTCAATGAAAGCGGGGATTCCCTCACTTTCGATTTTCTCGACAGATTTTAAGCGCCCCGCCTTTCCTGTCCCATCGTCCGGGAAAGCGGTGGAATGTACCAATGAAAAACCAGACAATTTCCCAGGAAACCTTTCTGCGAATGCCAAGGTGACATATCCCCCAAGAGAATGACCAAACATATAGACCTGTCCGATTTCCAGTTCTTCCAAAAATGAAGCAATATCAGCAGCCATATCTTCAATCGAGAAAGATCCTCCTATTTCCTCACTTGCACCATGCCCCCGTAAATCAACGGCAATAATCCTGTATTCACCCTTTAATTCAGCAATGATGTCACTCCAATATTCATGGCTTCCGCAAAATCCATGGATAAACAACAAAGTTTCTTCACCTTTCCCGGTATCTATGTAGGAAAGCTTGCTATCTTTCATACTAATCCCTCATTTCCTTTACTAATCATTCAGTAACGTTATTCCCCATAGACCTGTATCTGAAACCCAACAGTGCATTCACATTTCTTCATTCCTCACATAGCCTATAGGCAAAGGAATTTTTTAGAAAGGAGCACCGTGATGACCTCTTCTGAAAAAAATAATAATCGGAATCGAATAGAACCCTTTTCCCATTTCATTAACAAAATGGATCGGCTGTTTTCCGAGAGGCCCCCTAAAGGCATGCTGCAATCTCTTGACGATTTCTTCGGTTCGGCGAAAGAACGCAGCTTTCCGGTTGATGTTCACGAAACGCATTCAGAATATACCGTTACTGCCACCTTGCCCGGAATTGGACGCAGCCAAATATCAATTGATGTACTGTCCCATGCCGTAACCATATCTGCAAAGCATGTAGGTAGAAAGCATAAAAATCAAGGATTGTTCCAAAAGGAAGTTACAACCGGTACTTTATCAAGAACCATTTCCTTTCCAAAGCCGATTGATGAAGCCAAAGTGACCGCGCGACATCGCGATGGCATCCTCACGCTTAACCTACCCAAGGTCAGGGGAAATCGGATTGAAATTCATTAGGCATGAATAAAAGCAGACTTTAAAAAAGTGGCTGGTCACTTATAAGTCTGCTTTTCCTTTATTCACTATTTAAGCTTTGAAGAAGCCCCCTACTCCTTTGACCATAGAAGATACTTGAGAAACAGTATTCATCATTTGTCCGGCTGTGTTCATCATCTTCGTTATATCCATGGAGCCATCTTGTGTTTTGAATTGATTCATGACCGATTTGAAACCCGATGGCTGGGGTTTTTGCATGAACTGCTGCTTAGGATATGGATTATGGGCCTGCTGCTGACTTTGCGGAGGTCTTTTAGCTGGCTGTAACGGATTGGCGAACGGACTAAAAGCTTGCGGCTGCTGATTGGAGTGGGTCGGGTACATTTGTGCCATCGGCTGCATTACACTGTTGCCCGGATAAGCACCCACAGGCATCGCCTGCTGCTGGACTTGTTGAAATGGATGATAGGCCGCCTGTTGATAAGGATCATGATATGGTGTCATATAGCCCCCTGTATCCTGTTGATGATATGGATACATAAATGATTGTTCATGATTATGATTATTTGGCGGAGGATACGGCATTGGCTGTTGGTACCCTCCCCAATATTCCGGCATTGGTTGAGGAAACTGTCCTTGATTTGGGGAGATTTGGTTAAAACCGGATCTCATCATGTCAATGAGCCCTCCTCTTTTTTCACTACATGGTTCTGATAATATATGAAAAAAGAGGGAATAAAGTGTAGGCGTTTTTATGATAAAATTCGATCGATTTCCGTTTTTACATTATTAAGGATGAATTCGACCGATTGGACGTGGCTTTTAAATCGCTTATAACTTGTTTTAGGAAAAAATGCCTGAACGGCCACATCAGAAAGGTTATGGGCGGTTTGTTCGATTTGCTCGGGGAAAAGATGCCTGAAATCGGTTTCTTTCATCCACTCCTTCATTCCTGTTTCCCATTCGATACATGCGGTCCTGACCAGGTCTGCAAACGGCTTGACCTCCGAAAAGAAATCCTTTTCCTTCCCTTCCTTGCGTACACCCTCATAAATCTCATCAGCTTTGTCTGTATATTGTATTAATTGTTCTGTTAATAGCTGCATTTTTTCTTTTTGCACATTAAATTCCTCCGTACAATTGTTTCCCTTAGTATAATCCAGTTTTTTATAAAATGATATTCCTCCGGCTTATACGGGCAATTCCTTGAAAACCTTGTGCTTTATCATTCTTTTTTCCGGGACAATGGAAAAGGAGTGGTTTGGACCTTCAGCATTTACCCAATAATCCTCGGCTTTCTCAATGGCTTCCTGGGCTTCATTAACTAATGTATATTGCTCCGCCCATAGTTTGCACCGCACTGTATTTACAGTTTCCCCATATGAAATTTCCAAACGATCCAGGCTGGTACTGATCTCAGCTATCATCCTTAATATCTCTTCTGTTGCGACACTTTTATTGACCATGCTGATCCCTCCCATTCTTTACCTGTACTATTCTTTTTTTTATCTGAAAGCCCTTCATGACTGACAAAACTAGAAGGGAATCGGCAAAGAAAGTGCAATTCACTTAATTTATTATGCCCTTCGACAACAATGGCAGAATGAAGAATGCAGTTTTAAACAAGAATACAGACAGGAGGTGATTTTATGCAGTCGAATGAAAGCAGACAGCAAAAAAACGAAAAACGACAAAAGCCGCCCACTAAAAAGGCAGGAACGGGAAACCCGAAACTTAGTGGAGAAAACCGCCCCTCTACGTGAGACATAAATACTGAACGATAAACAGGGAAGGCTTAATCTACGCCTTCCCTGTTTCCAATTATAAAATCAAATTTTTGATTATTGCAGCCATGTGCAGCTGCTTTTGTTTATCGTCATACCATTCGGTCAAATGCGGGTCTTCTTCCCATTTGGCTTCAATGAGCCATTTTTTTTTAATCCTTTTTTTCATATCCCATTGCTCTGTTTCCCCTGCCTGATGTTGAATCACTGGATATACTCCCCTCAGCATCGGGGTTTCATGGTACCTAGGCTTTTTTCGATATTGTTCATAATCATATCGGGCACCCGTTGGTTCAGTCCTGCAGGAAAATTCAAAAAAGCGCGGAAACAAATCTTCAGAAAATAAAAGGCCAGCCAACCTTTTCCCCAATTCAATCCTTTTATCTAAATTTCTAAAATGCGAAACCGACGAGCCATACAGTTCTCCATTGCAAGTAGGAAATAAAACAGTGCTGAAATGCATCCAGTCCTGCAGGAAAAATAATAGAGAATGAAAAACGAAAGATTGCTTTTTAATAACCGGTTCTTGAATGATGTTTTGTTCATTTATGATAAGCGCAGTGACTAATTTTTCACGATTTCCATGTTTCCAAAAGGAATACCATTCGTTCTTCATGAATTTGGTAATAAAAAAATAATGACATAAGTGAAACAAAGGGCGTCCATACTTCGTCGAATAATGATAGAGAAGTAATTGGGGATACGCATCTTGGAATATTCTCCAGTTGGCTTCTTCATACGTTAGGAATAAGTGTTGCCTATATTTATGGCCAAGCAAATGGGAAAACCAAATTCCTTCAAGATCACACATATTCCAGCCTGCATTCCTAGAAACCATCCCAGCTAAAAAAGACCATTGTATTTCTGGATGCATTCTAAAAAATTGTTCATATGCTTGTGTTCTTGATATATTATCCCTATTCCCTTTTGCGGTTTGGGCTCTTATGGATTGGAGCAATTGCTTTTCCGTCTTGAACATTTGCATCTATGAGTCCAGCCTTTCCATAGCGATGAATTGTGACATATAGTTGTACATAAATCCTATCGTTCTAAGAAACAATTCTTTTTATTCACATTTTGGATTCTTTTTTTGCTAATATAGAAAAGTGAAAAAAAAGGAGGGGTAAAAGTGGCATTTCATTATCCCAACGGACGAAAGTTTGTACCGCAGGCTATGGAAGAAAAGAAAAGCCCACTAAAAAAAATCAGTTACAGCAACCGGGGAAAAACATTGGAAGACGATTTGAACGAAACCAATCAGTATTATTTAGCACACGGCATTGCCGTCATCCATAAAAAACCGACACCCATTCAAATTGTCGATGTCCACTATCCGAAAAGAAGTGCTGCAGTCATTAAAGAGGCTTACTTCAAACAAGCATCGACCACCGATTACAATGGTGTTTATAAAGGAAAGTACATTGATTTTGAGGCAAAGGAAACGAAAAACAGCAGTTCGTTCCCTTTGAAGAATTTTCATGACCATCAAATTGAACATATGAAACATATCGTTCAGCATGACGGAATTGCGTTTGTCATCATCCGGTTTTCCGCAATGGAAGATATATATCTAATGAGTTCTGAACAACTGAGTTTTTATTGGAAGAGAATGAAAGAAGGCGGACGCAAATCCATCACTCTTCAAGAGGTTGAAAGCAGTTCCCGAAAGATTACTCTTGGCTTTCAACCGAGAATTGACTATATTAAAGTAGTAGATTCGCTCATCGCAGAAAATTTTTAGTTTTTTAGAAAGGCAGGTTAGCTGTAATGGCTGAAAAATATAATACTAGAGAAGAACGCCGAAAGCAGGGGCAAACTCAAAAAAAGGGACAGAACAAAGGTCCTAAGAAGCCAACCAATATGCTTAAGCGCATTTTCCTTATACTTGTTACAATCGGAATTATAGGCTTGGTTACCGGAGGAGCTGCAATGGCTTACTTTATAAGCGATGCTCCAAAACTTGATGAAAAGCTTTTGAAAGATCCGGTCACATCCAAAATTCTCGATGAAAATGGTAAATTGCTAGCTGAAGTCGGAACAGAAAACCGGGATTATGTAAATTATGAAGACATTCCCGATCTAGTCGAAAATGCTTTCCTGGCTACGGAAGATTCCCGCTTTTATGAACACCATGGGGTGGATTTCTTACGTCTGGGCAGTGCCGTCATCGCCAACGTCAAACACGGATTCGGCTCAGAGGGTGCAAGTACATTGACCCAGCAGGTTATCAAGCGTTCTTATTTAACACCTGATAAGACCATTAAGAGGAAAGTCCAGGAAATGTGGCTATCCATACAGCTTGAAAGAAAATATACAAAACAAGAAATTTTCGAAATGTATGTGAATAAGATTTTCTTTGCAAACCGTGCCAATGGGATCTTAACTGCTTCCCGAACTTATTATGGAAAAGATCTAAGCGAATTGAAATTGAACGAAGCGGCCATGCTTGTAGGTTTACCGCAAAGCCCAAGCCGTTATGACCCTTATAAACACCCTGAACGCGCGAAAGAACGCCGTGATATTGTCCTTCACTTAATGAATAAACATGGATATATCACTGAAAAGGAAATGAAAGATGCACAAAGCATCGATATAACAGAAGGACTTCAAGAAATCGATAAAAGCCAAAAAGACACGACTGCTTATGATGCATTCATCGATTTGGTCATTGAGGAAGTCGGGGATATGGGTGACTATAACGTCTTTACCGATGGTTTGGAAATCCAAACGACCATTGATAAAGATGCCCAAGAATATGTCTATAAAATGTTGAACAGTGATGAAATCATCAATTATCCAAGTAAAGATCTCCAAGCTGGAGTCACATTACTAGATACTGAAACTGGTGAAATTAAAGCAGTGGGCGGCGGCAGGAACACGACGGTTAAACGCGGCTGGAATTATGCAACGGATGCCAAGCGTTCACCAGGTTCGACCATTAAGCCAATTCTGGATTATGGTCCTGCCGTAGAATATTTAAATTGGTCCACCTACCATCAAATCAAGGATGAGGAATATACGTACAGTAATGGAACACCGCTTAAAAATGCTTCCGGACGACATTATGGTACTGTAACCACTCGTGAGGCACTGGCACGGTCATTAAATATTCCTGCTTTAAAAACGCTTCAAGCAGTAGGATTGGACCGGGCACGTGATTTTGCCACTGATCTTGGCATTCCTTTCGACAAGGAAATTACCGAATCGGCAGCATTGGGCGGCGGTAAGGATGTTTCTACACTTGAACTTGCCGGTGCATACAGTTCATTCGGAAACAACGGTATCTATAATGAACCGCATAGTGTGAAAAAGATCGTTTTACGTGATAAAACAACCATCAAAAACAAGACGGAATCAAAGCCGGTCATGAAAGATTCCACAGCTTTCATCGTGACGGACATGTTGAAAAGCGTCATGAAAGAACCTTATGGAACAGGAAGGTTAGCCAATATACCTAGTCTCCCTGTAGCCGGTAAAACGGGTTCAACCAATTTCACGCCTGAACAGCGTGCAAAGAACAACATCCCATCTTCCGGTGTAAAAGATAGCTGGATGGCGGGTTATACAACCAATTATACAGTTGCGGTTTGGGCTGGTTATGATAATGCATCTGGTGAGCAAATGGAATATCTGGGCGAATCATCTCAAAGGATCCCTAAATTCATCTTTAAGAATTTAATGGAACATATGGCTCAATCAAAAGAAACGAAAGACTTTGATCAACCTGACAGTGTTGTGAAGGTTGGAGTCATCAAAGGTTCGAATCCAGCAGTTAAAGCCAATGAATATACACCAAGCAGTAAAATCACTTATGAATATTATGTTAAAGGTCACGAGCCAACACAAGTGACGACAGAATATGAAAAAATCGACTCACCTGGCATTAACGCTTCTTACAACCAGGAAAGCAATGAAATCAATCTATCATGGTCATATCCTAAAGGTAATGGGAATACCCAATTTGAGGTTAAGATGTCCGTGGACGGCGGAGCACAGAGCGTATTAAAAAAATCGAAGGATACTAGTTTAACGATCCCTAATCCAACCCCTGGAAGTAAATATACTTTCTCAGTGGTAGCTCTAGTTGATAACCAACAAAGTGATCCTGCGAGTACATCTGTCACAATACCTGCTGAAGCGGAAGACCCTGAAGGTACTGAGGACGAGAAGATTGAAGATCCGGCCGAAGGTGAAAATCCGGAACTAGAAACTCCTGCTGAAGGTGAAGAGGATAAACAAGGCGAAGATAAAGACAAAGACAAAGATAAAGACAAAAATAACAATGGCGAAAACGGCAATAACGGCAATAGCGGCAATAATGGCAACAATGGCAACAATGATAATAATGGCAACAACACTGATGACGGAAATGGCAATAAGGGTGATGAGGACGTCGAAGGCGGGGATAATGTCACTGACCCAGGAACGGTAGAAGAGGAAAAACCAGTCGAAACCCCTGATCCTGACCCTAACCCGGACCCAGATCCAAATAAAGATACGGAATAAATATTATAAGGATTGACAAAAAAACGTCTAAGCTTTTAGCTTAGACGTTTTTTGGGCTGTTCTTATTTTTGATCATGAACTTCACATATAGTTTTTCAAATTCTCGGAACAACTCACTAAGCTGTCTATATGAATGAAAAAAAGCCGGTCTAGCAAGGATGAATGAAAGCCTTTCATCCATATTCACCGGAATATCGTTAAAGGATTCTATTTGGACCCGGAGATCATTCAATACCACTGGCTTCCCATGCATCCAGTAGACTGCGGTTAAAAATAAACCGATCCCCTTCTTCATGAGTCCCAAAGTCTGGCCCACTTTTCGCTCGGAAAATAGCAAACTGCATTCTGAATCAATTCCCTTCCATATTTCCAGAAGTTCCTTTACATGGATTGCCCCATTAGTCCAAGGAGCATACGCCTCTACATTATTATAATAAAGTAACTCATAAGGGAAAGCCTCGAATGGGATCGTTTCACTCCAACCTGCATACCGCTCTTTTTCCAAAATCGATTCCTTTTCAGGAAAAAACAAAGAATGGTCCAATTCTTTAGGAACTTTTAATGATATGGACTGCGTCAATTGGCTTCTTTCCTTTTCATTCTTTTTTTTCCTTCACGGCATAATTCGAGAAGCGGACAGGTTTCACATCTTGGTGACTGGGCCTTGCAATGATAGCGTCCAAAGAATATCAGGCGGTGATGCGTAACGGACCATTCATCCTTCGGTATCTTAGCCATCAACGTTTTCTCAACATCGAGGACACTATCCTTCCAACGGCATAATCCCAAACGCTTGGAAACACGCTCTACATGGGTATCCACAGCAATCGCTGGCACATCAAAAGCAACGGAAACGACTACATTCGCCGTCTTTCTGCCAACGCCAGGCAATTTAACTAGCTCATCACGATCTCTGGGAACTTCCTTACCGTATTCTTCGATCAGCATGTGCGACAGCTTTTGTATGTTCTTCGCCTTGTTACGAAACAAACCGATTGAGCGAATGTCATTTTCCAACTCTTCTATCGGAACGCTTATGTAATCCTCAGGCGTTTTATATTTCTGAAATAAATCCTTCGTGACTTTATTGACTAATACATCCGTACACTGAGCTGACAGGGCAACAGCAACCACCAATTCAAATGGATTGGAGTGATTCAGCTCACAATGGGCATCCGGAAACATTTCACCCATCGTATCCAGACAATATCGAATTTGAGCTTTATTCAACATATTGGTTCTCCTTCAATTTACATTACTGCTCGAGCCAGTTATAGAAAGGCACATCCTTCAACGGTTGTGCAGTCTCCGTCTTTCGGTCCCTCTTTTGGTGAGCTCTAAATTTTTGTCCTTGCTCCCTTGCTTGTTCCAAGGTTTTAATTCCATTCTTTTTCCACTCGAATAAAATTCGATCAATGTATCGGAAATTCAATTTTCCAGAAATGACAGACTCCCTCAGAGCTGACTTAATGATCTCAGGTTGATGGTCGTCTTCCATCCACATTGCCAATGTCTCACATTCAAATGGAGATAAAGGGCGGCCGAACTCCTGTTCAAATATCGTATAAAGGCTCTCCCCCGCTTTTTGGATTTCAGCAGACTCTGACTGTTTCAAAGTTTTCAAGAAACAGTCCATCATTTTTTCATAAAGTGGGGACAACGAATATTTTTCCTGTCCGATTTCTTGGCTTTCCTCAACCACCATTTCAACAAATCCCCTTTGGACTAAACGCTGGATCAAGAATAGACATTCCGTTTCCTGCAATGTCATTCGGTCAGAAAGTTGGGATGGTGCAGGGAAATGGTTACCTTTATCGATAAAGCTTTGCAATTGTAATAATAGGACCATTTCTTGTTCATTCAGTCCCATTGTACGATAGTTAGTCAACAAAAAGGATGGAATCGTTATCGTTCCTTCCTTAAACCACGCATATAAATGTTCTTTATTCATGTTTTTGGACACCTCTGATTAAGTATAACATGAATAAGGCTCTCCGAATAAGTTTATAATTTTAACAAAAAACGGTTATCTGCCAAATATGGCAGGATAACCGCTTCATCATGGAATCAAGGATATAATCGATTTAATAGACGTGGGAATGGGATGGTTTCACGGACATGCTCGACTCCACTGATCCATGCAACGGTGCGTTCTAATCCCAAACCGAAGCCTGAATGCGGTACAGAGCCGTATTTTCTTAATTCCATATACCATTTGTAAGCATCTTCGCTCAAGCCATGCTCATTGATTCTCTGTTCAAGCAATTCCTGATCATGAATCCGCTCTGAACCGCCAATTATTTCTCCATAACCTTCCGGAGCAATCAAATCGGCACAAAGAACCACTTCTTCCCTGTCAGGATCTGGCTGCATATAAAAAGGCTTGATTTTGGTTGGGTAATGAGTAATGAAAACAGGCTTATCATAACTTTCAGCTATCGCAGTTTCATGCGGAGCTCCAAAATCATCACCCCATTGAATATCATCAAATCCTTGTTCATGAAGGAACTTAATGGCTTCATCATATGTAATTCGCGGGAAAGGAGCTTGAATTTGTTCAAGCTTCGATGTATCACGGCCAAGTGTATTTAACTCAAGCTGACAGTTTTTCAATACGGATTGGATGATCGAAGAAACGAATTGCTCCTGGACCTCCAGATTTTCTTTAAATTCGATAAAAGCCATTTCCGGTTCAATCATCCAGAACTCGATTAAATGTCGTCTTGTTTTGGATTTTTCTGCCCTGAAGGTGGGACCAAAGGAAAATACCTTCCCAAGTGCCATGGCAGCCGCTTCCATATAGAGCTGACCACTCTGCGAAAGGTATGCATCCTCATCAAAGTATTTAGTCGCGAACAACTCACTCGTTCCTTCTGGTGCGCTTCCGGTTAAAATCGGGGGATCCACTTTAACGAAACCTTCTTCATTAAAGAATTCATATGTAGCACGGATTATTTCATTCCGGATTTTCATAACTGCATGCTGCCGTTTTGAACGCAGCCACAAATGGCGGTTATCCATTAAGAATTCGGGACCATGTGCTTTAGGTGTAATGGGATAATCCACTGATTCATGAATGATTTCAATATCTTTCACCTGTAACTCAAAACCGAACGGCGATCGTTCATCCTTTTGAATGACACCTGTTACATACAAGGATGACTCTTGCGAAATCGATTTCGCACGAGCGAAAATTTCTTCACCCACTTCAGCTTTCACGACCACACCTTGAATGAAACCAGAGCCATCACGGATTTGAAGGAAAGCAATTTTCCCACTGGAACGTTTGCTGGCAAGCCAGCCTCCAATGGTAACTTCTTGATCGACGAATTTGCTAGCATCTTTTATTGTAATTTTCACGGAATTTACCTCCAAAAATAGCTTAACTTACTAATGAATTTACTCTACTTATTATACCCATAGCCCTGCTTACAAGCAAATATATCAATTGAAGCGGAAGTTCCAGCCCTTTGTATCACTCTCATTATGTTTTTGCGGCGTATTCGCATGATTGCATGGTAGATTACTTCATTAATGCCCATGCTCTAATTACAGTAAAATCATCTCGGTATATGAATCGATCGACATTTCTATTATTAAACAAAGGATTGATCCCATCAACCAATGGTAATCATTTTCGCCTTTAACAAGGTTTCAAATGATGCATATAATTGAAAAGCACTTTTAGGATTTCTTATTTGGCAGGAAAGCAGCTCTTCAAGTTTTTTGATCCGATAGCGTAAACCACTCATTGAAATGCTCAATTCCTTCATGCTGGATTCAAGATTTCCACCGCATTGCAGAAATACATAAAGCGTTTTCAATAATTCATTCATTTTTGGATCTTCTTTCATCAATAAAGGACCCAGCATTTTCTCAGCTTTTTGCAGGACCGCTGGAGTACTCCCAGTATGCATTAAAATGGATAGCAGATCGACTTCTTCAAATTTGGTAATATCCCGAGCTCCTTCATTCATATTCAAGGCGGTTAAAGCTTCTTGAAAAACATCGTGAGCCCGTTCCAATTCATCACTTATTGTGCTAAGCCCCATTTTAAAATTATATCCGCTGAAAACAGTATTTAAGTAATTGATGCATTCCTTGGTTAGGAATTGAAATTCATTTCCAGGTCTCAGTGGTATAAGCAATACGATATTACCATCCCTTAATGCTGTTAAGACGACTTGATTCCGCTTCTTAAAGAAACTATATATCTCTTCGATGATTTTCTGCTGAATGAAATAGTCATTCTCTGTCCCCCGATCGGAGGAAAAGCGATAGCCCAGCACCGCAATGGTGAAAGGATGATCCAATGAAGCGGCTACATACATGCTTTTTTTGATTATTTCTTCTCTAGAAGCAAACTCTCCATTTAATATTTGTTCAAGAAATAACCCTTTTACCCTTTCAAGGGCTTCAAAACTGCTTTTCTCATTTAAGAGGAATAAGGAACCGGTCATGGACACCCTCTCAAGAATCATTCGATTGATTTCCAGGTTCGTTTTTCCTTCGACTTGATCAGATTGCACAAAGGCACAATAGCCATAAGTTTTATTTTGTAACATTATGGGAGTATAAAGCAGATCCATCCCATCTTTTACGATTCTTCCGGTTTCCAAAGTGACGGGACCATATTCCCTCATTAATTTTAGCTGATTCCTGACTTCCCTCACCTTCCCTTTGTGAAATCCAGCATGATAAACCTGATTGCCATTGAAATTCTCCATCAACAAAGGTATTTTTGTTTTCTGATAAACCATCCTCACTATGGATTGAAGGCTTCTTCCGTTAATTAACTCTTCTGTCAGCAAATTATGAATATCCATCACTTTTGACAAACTATTGCGTTCCTCCAGCAGCTTTTCATATGTTACGGCAAGCTCTTGAACAATCGGTTCGGTTTTATAATATTTCAACTCATCCTGAATCTCCATGCCCCATAAATGTATCGATTTACCTTCGTATCTACACTCTGATTGCCCTGCTCCCTTGCAGGCACTTTCCTTGAAAATCACTTCATGACCGCAGACCGTTGAATAAAATCCACTTGCATAACCCGTCAATGTATAACAGACTGGCTTTTCCGCGATGCCTGTCTGGGTGATGTGTTCCTCTGCTTCATAGGAATTCACCCAAAACCCTTCCACTTTTACAGAATGCACTTCCGCTTGACTATCCATCGATAATTCCAGATTCATAGTATTAACTTTTGTATAACCTTGCAGCATATGTAAAATGGGGCCTTGCCTCAGTATTTCCTTAACCGTTGATATATTCCCTTTTAGTGCCTTTTTAGCATCATTGACTCCGATATTCCAGCCATAACGTATTAAAAAAGACTTCATTCTTTCAAATCCAATATTCTCGATCAAGTCCTTTCTTAAGGTACCGAAAATTGAAGAGGAAGTCAGGATCATCCTCTCATCATTTAAATGAATTTCACCATCATCATTCTTAAGATTCAAAAGATTCGTCATTATTCCCCCCGGCTTTCTTTTTACATAATATTATACTTTTTCCACACCTTACCTATCAAGATAAATGTAAACGCATTCATATTATGCATTGGTTGAAAAACCGGCGGGAGTCCGATACAAACCATTCTTTTTCACGTTTTCTTAATCAGATTAATTCATTCGGGGCTGGATCAAACTTCAACATTAATGTCTTCATATGCATTTATCCACTTATCATTTGTCCAGCCATGGAGGTCATAATCGTCCATCGCCAAGTCCACAAAAGCTTTGAATTTATCCGATTGTCCATTTAAATCTGCCATTTTCATGGTTTCAAGCCTAATATTTTCATGGTTACCCGCATAATTGATTTCATATAATTCATTCCTGCCACCAAATTCCGTTCCAATGGAATCCCATATGAGTTTCATCAGTTTTACCCTTTCCACTGCCGAAACCCCACCTGAGCCCTTATAATATTTATCGAGATACGGACGGACCTCAGGGTTTAAAAAATCCTTGGAGCTTGATGGGAGTTGAATGAGATTACCAGCTACAACCTGTTCAAATATCTGTTTCACCTTTGGCCAAACCATTGGTGCGAACACCCTATATGCAGTTGCATATGTGCTATTGGGTAGAACAGTGCCATTCGGCCCTTCCATCGGATCTGTAGCCATCGCTGTCGAGATGGCCCAAAACATATTCCTGAAAGCAAGCACTTCCCCTATATTGGCTTGAACTCCTCTAAATTGATTCGTTCCTGCCATTTCTGTAGCTTTCATCAGAAGCCCAGCCATAAAGTCCAATTTCACCGCATAGCGTGTGCAGCCATGAAATGTATATCGATTCATCCACCCAGTCTTGGATCTAAACCCATTTGCGATTTCCACATTATTATAGGCGAATACATTCTCCCATGGGACGAATACATGATCAAGGACGATGACTGCGTCATTTTCGTCGAACCGGCTGGAAAGCGGGTAATCGAAAGGAGTGCCTGACTTGGCAGCCGTTTCTTCAAAAGACTGTCTGCTGATCATTTTTAATCCCGATGCATTCATCGGTACAAAGAAAATCAACGCATGGCTTCTATCTCCTTCCCCAAGATCGACAGGAGAATAATTCGCGACAAAATTATAATTCGTAAGTGCTGCAGAAGTTCCAACCATTTTGGCTCCGCTTACGATTATCCCATCATCCCGCTCTTCCACCGTACGTACAAATACCTCTTTATTTTCATGTAGCGGTTTATTCCTGTCCATTGCCGGGTTTATAATTGTATGGTTACAGAAGGGAACGTCCCTTGTGGTTTTTTCATACCATCTTTTCGCATTATCTTCAAATCCCTTATAAAAATCGCTATACGGTCCCAATGATCCTGTAAAAGCAGCTTTGTAATCAGGAGTACGCCCCATGAAACCATAGCTCAATTTTGACCATTGTGCTATCGCATCCCTTGCTTCAAGCAGCTCTGTTGCGTTCTTCGAGGCTTTGAAGAACTTATGGGTAGTATGACCTTCATCTGTCTTAGCCGTTAAAATCCGTGCAGTGACCGGCTCATGGAGAGCATCATATAGTTGGGCAATCGATCTGGCAGAATTGCGATATGCTGGGTGCGTCGTCACATCATCTACCTTATCTCCGTTCAAGAATACCGTTCTTCCATCTCGTAAACTTTCTAAATACTCTTTACCATTCATCATCGGAACATCCCCCATTCACAATCTTTCAATTTGGATTCCTAGCTTCATACTAACTAAATGTTCAAGGCATTTATCTGTTGAAACCCATACTTTTTCTAACATTTTTTGTCTGTTTATACTGAATAATCTAAATATGTTGAACTTATACAAAAAATCATATACGATATCATATATGATTGATAATAAAACAAGGGGTGAGTGTCCATGGCAAAAGCAAGAGTGAAGTTCCAAAAGTCAGATTATTCAGAAGAAATAGAGATACAGTCGAGCCGCTATATTTTAATGAACGGTGATAAGTTGGAGGTATCACAAATTAACTTGGATAACCCTATTTCAGGAACGGTATATGGAACATTATTAAACTATAAAGGGTCATTGGCAGCATTGAAGGAAAAGGTCGACCATCCTCCTTATAATGAACCTCCTAAAGGACCGATCCTTTATATTAAACCTAGAAACACGTTTTCTTCTTTTTCAAATCCAGTTCCCCTTCCAAGCGGCATACCTGAATTGGAAATCGGGGCCGCACTTGGAATAGTAATCAGTAAAACGGCCACAAGAGTCAAGAAAGAACATGCATTGGATTATATAGAAGGTTTTACGATCGCCAATGATATTAGCATTCCGCATGAGAGTGTTTTCCGTCCTGCTATCCGCCATAAAGCCCGTGATGGATTTTGCCCGATCGGTCCATGGGTCGTAACCAAGGAATTCATCTCCAACCCCGATTCTTTAGGAATTCGTGTATATATAAATGGAGAGTTAAGACAGGAAAATTCAACTGCAAATCTAATTCGCTCCATATCCCGCCTTATTGAGGATGTAACTGACTTCATGACTTTGAGTACGGGTGACGTCCTTCTAGTAGGTGTTCCAGAGAACGCACCGCTGGCAAAAGCCAATGATCATGTCAGAATAGAAATAGACGAAATCGGATATTTGGAAAATACTATCATTTCCGAGGAAAAACTATCACTGGAGGGGATTTTATGAAGAGAGCACGTGTAGCCTATGCAGGTGCCGTACATCCAGCAAGTGAATATTATGGCCAGGTCCAATTGGCGGATGGCAGGATTGTCAATGAGCAGGATGTTGTCTGGCTTCCCCCGGTGGAACCACGAACTGTCTTCGCGCTTGGCTTGAATTATGCAGACCATGCGAAGGAGCTTGCTTTTAAAGCACCGGAAGAACCCCTTGCGTTCTTAAAAGGTCCCAATACCTTTATCGGCCACCGGGGACAGACAAGACGGCCTGCTGATGCAGCTTATATGCATTATGAATGTGAACTTGCAGTCGTCATAGGTAAAAAGGCGAAGAACATAAAAAAGGAAGAAGCCTTTAAGTATGTAAGTGGATATACGATTGCAAATGATTATGCAATACGGGATTATCTGGAGAATTACTACCGACCTAACCTAAAGGTCAAAAATCGCGATACATGCACCCCCATTGGGCCCTGGCTTGTCGATGCCGAAGATATCCCAGATCCATCGAATCTTGCCATCAAAACTTACGTCAACGGAAAATTGACTCAGCAAGGCAACACGAAAGACATGATTTTCGGCATTGCTGAGTTAATTGAATATTTTAGCAGCTTCATGACATTGAGCCCAGGGGATATCATATTGACAGGTACACCTGAAGGATTGGCGGATACTGCTGTAGGCGATGAAATCATCACTGAAATTGAAGGGATCGGGAAACTCGTTAACACAATAGTCGGTGACGATATATTTACTGAAGGCGGGGATCGGCCGCATCTAAAAATCCATAATTAACGGAAGGGACTGATAACATGCCTCATATCATTATTGAATATACAGATAATATCAAAGATGAAATCCAGATTGACTGCTTATTAAGGAAGGTGAATGATGTACTGATATCCTATCCCTCCATCTTTCCAATTGGCGGCATTCGATCCCGGGCCATTGAATTGAAGCATTATCGTGTTGCCGATGGTACAGAGGATGATGCCTTTGTTCATGCCATTCTAAAAATTGGCGCTGGACGCAAAGACAGTGATAAAACCGAAGTATGTGACCAACTTTTCGAAACGATGGAAGCCCATTTGGCTTCTCTCTTTTCAAAAAGATATCTTGCCCTCTCCATGGAACTCACGGAATTCAGTGATTTTGGAACATATAAGAAGAATAATATCCATGACCGATATAATAAATGAACTAGATTTCATATTGAAAGGCCTTCCTCATCATCGGGAAGGCCTTTCAATTAAAATGTTTTGCCAATGCTACCGGGCTCAGTTGATTTCTGCAAGGTTTTCAGTACGGTTCAAGAACTCCTTGACACGGTCCACATATTCCTGTTTATCATAGCCGTTATATAAAGCGCTCGCCATACGGACCGGATCTCCAAAAAAGAATCTTTCGTATAGCGTTTGCCTGGATCCAAATGAACTCATGCATACATCCCATGCGAGACGATACAATTTCACCCTGTCATAGGCTCCACCATTCGCGGCTTGAAGATATTTATCCAAATCCGGTCGAAGCTCCGAATTGAAATCTGCTTCATTTGGTATCGCCATTAAGCCGCTAGCTCCAAGAAGCTGCATGATTTCACTGAATCTAGGGTAAATCTTCGGGTAATAATTACGGGCTATATTTAACGGTGTAAAATCGGGTGTCATCATTCCCCACTTATCCACTTTCGCGTTTGCCTCCGATGCTGTAATGAAAGCCTTTACCGTTTCAAGCGCTATGATGACTTCCGAAATCTTTTCCTGAACATGCTGGTATTGACCGATATTGATGGTTTCCGCCATTAGTTGCAAAATCCCCAGAATGAACTCGGTTTTGGCGATATTTTTCGCTACCACCTGATGGGTCATATGAACAACTGCATTACTTTCATTATAAGCCTGGTTGCAAATGCCGACATCCCCATATGCAAATACACGATTCCAAGGAACGACTACATCATCAAAAACGATAATCGTATCCATTTCCTCAAATCTTGAACCAAGAGGATGGTCAAAATGTGATTTGCCATAGTCGAATGATTCACGACAGATGAATTTCAACCCTGGTGTATTATTTGGAATGGAGAATGCGAATGCATAAGGGTTTTCCTCTTCCGATTGTTTAAGCAATGTTGAAGGGAAAACCATGATTTCATCCGTTATTCCACCTTGTGTAGCTAATAACCTGGCTCCCTTTATAATAAGCCCTTCTGAATTCTTGCCAGCAATCCTTGCAGCGATGTAAGGGTCCGGAAGCTTTGCGGCACTAACTCCCCTATTAACCTGGGGTTGAATCAGGGTATGTGTCAACGACAAATCCTTTTCCCTGCAGAGTTCATAATAATCTTTCATATTTTTAGCAAATGCCGAATCCTGAGTGCCGAACATATCAGCTGCAGTGCCGTACGCCATCATCCCACTGTTGATATAGTCAGGGGAACGTCCCATCATTCCATTATTATGCCTTGCCCATTCTTGAATCATTTTCCTCCTTTTTTCAAGGTCTCCCTTTGTCCGCGGCTGCATGAATGAGGTCCCTACTCTTTCGTTTGAAGTTGGTGATATATAAGTCATGATGTCAGTTTTCGAGGAATCATGCTGCAAATCATATAATTCGGCCTGTGATTTCATGACCCCTTTAAAAGCTGGGTGTTGACTGATCTTATCTTTTACTTGCTCTCCATTGATCCATACATTCGCCTTTGCTTTATCCACCCTATCGATATACTCTTTACCTGTTTTAGCTGGCATTCTTACATCCCCCTTTAGCATCAATATAAATGAAGCGCTTACAATTAAATAAATTCCAAAAATTGAATTAATTCCTATAACAAAATATACCATGTGTTAAGATATATATATAATACTTAAAAAATTCAATATGTATATGTAAATCATATGTATGAGGTGTATATAATGGACATCCGGCAATTAAAGTATTTTGTGACGATCGTTCAGGAAGAACAAGTAACCAAAGCAGCAAAAAAATTACATATGGCTCAACCCCCCCTTAGCCAGCAACTTAAATTAATGGAAATCGAAATCGGTGAAAAACTCTTCGACCGGAATGGAAAGAAACTTGAACTCACTGAAACTGGCAAGGTCCTATATAAAAAAGCCGAAGCTCTATTAAACCAGTTTGAAGAATCGCTACTGGAAGTGAAGGAAGTCAGTAAAGGAATACAGGGCACTCTTTCCATAGGGTCAGTAAAAACTTGCTTTTCTTACATTCCGCAAAGGATGAGGGCCTTTAGAGTAAAATACCCTGACATACGCTTCAAGTTAATGGAAGGTGATACATTCCGTTTGACAGAAGGCTTAATAAACAGGGAAATCGAGTTGGCCATTGTACGGCTTCCCATTAACGGTAAGCGATTCTCATCGATTAACCTTCCGCCGGAAGATTTTGTGCTTGTCACCCCAAAAGAATGGGACATCCCAGACTCCATCGGATTTAAACAAATTAAGGATTATCCCCTCCTATTGCTGCATAGGGTAAGCGGACAGGGAACTTATGAACTTATAGTGGATGAGTGCTTCAGACATGGGTTTGAACCTAAGATTGTATGTGAATGTCCTGATGCTGCCATGATTTTATCTTTGGTGAAGGAAGGAATAGGCGCTACAATCATGCCACGAACCACATCCAAATCGTTTTCAACCCAGGGTATTAAAATAATCGAATTGACAGATTGTGAAGTCCAATCGGAAGCCGCCCTTATTTGGCTCGAAGAACGCTATCTTTCCAAAGGTGCCGTCAAATTTCTAGAAACATTTTCTGAATGAATGGACAGTTATTGAATATTAGTGCATCTGGACCTCTTTCTAATAACCTTTCATATTTGTTTGAATTTCTTTATCCAATGTAAAGAAAAAAGCAACCTATCATTAGAGGGCTGCTTTATCAGATCCATTCATAAGTGCGATGACCTGTGTTTTATTTATAGGCATGCTTTTACATCTTTCAATGTCGCAAAACACCCTTAACATCATGACCGGTGTTGGACTTAACGAGGATTTCATTATAATTGTCTTTTGTAACCGTTTTCAACCCCGTCCTGCGGTTACCGAACAGGGCACCTAAATAGCATGCGAGGAACCCAAGCGGGATGGAAACGATTCCTGGTGAATTCAAAGGGAAAATCGGGTCACCTGTCATTATGGTGGCTCCGGGGACCGGGTTCCAGACATTTGGACTTAGAGCCACGAGCAAAAGCGTACCAATAAGACCTGTCATCATACCGACTATCGCTCCGGTTTTATTGAATTTTTTCCAATAGATCGTAAGAAGGATTACCGGCAAATTCGAACTAGCCGCCAGTGTAAAGGCAATCGATGCCAGAAACGCTACATTGAATTCCTGCAGACCTAATGATAAAACGATTGCAAGTGCAGTCACACCAACGGAAGCCCATCTAGCCATCGTCATTTGCTGTTTTTCCGTCGCCTTTCCATCTTTTAATATTTCATTATAAAAATCATGTGAAAATGCGGTAGCTCCTGTTAAAACGATTCCCGCAACAACTGCGAGTATCGTTGCAAAGGAAACGGCCGCAATAAATGCGAATAAGATGTCCCCGCCCACAAGTTGGGCCAATAAAGGTGCAGCCATATTACCCGCTGGATTAGCGGCCATGATATTCGATGTTCCAACCAACTTCGCAGCACCGAATCCGAGAAAAATGACCATGATATGAAAAGCACCCATAATCCACATCACCCAAACAACCGACTTTCTTGCCACTCGTGCATTCGGGACGGTCAAAAAACGTATTAAAATGTGAGGCAGACCTGCCGTTCCCAAAATTAGGCCCAGCGATAAGGAAGCTGCATCCCACCCACTGGCATATTTAATACCTGCTTTCAGGTAATCTGCACCCATGGGTGTTGCGGTTTTCATATCAGTGAAAATTCCGATGAAACTAAAATTCAATTTCCACATGACGATCATGAATAATATAAACACTCCTCCTATCAACAGGATGGCTTTAATGATCTGCACCCAGCTCGTCGCCGTCATCCCCCCAAATAGAACAAATACCAACATGACAATACCTACGATGATGACAGAAATATTATACGGGATGTCTAAAAGCAATTTAAATAAAGCGCCTGCCGCAACAAGTTGCCCCAGCATGTACATGACTGATATCACCAGGGTATTAAAGGCGGTCACTCCCCTGACCTGTTTATATTTAAACCTTGTAGTCACCATATCAGCCAATGTGTATTTCCCCAAGTTCCTTAAAGGTTCAGCCACTAGGAATAACACGACAAGAAATGAAACAAGTGCTCCATACATCAGGAAAAATCCATCATACCCCGTTAAGGAAAATGCCCCAATCAACCCTAAAAACGTGGAAGCCGACATAAAATCCCCGGCCAATGCAAGTCCATTTTGCCTAGCGGTCAACCCTCCCCCAGCCGTATAAAAAGAGCCTGCCGTTTTAGTTTTTTTGGAAGCGAAATATGTGATGAAAAGGGTTCCTATCGACATTAGCGCAAAGAGAATAATAACTGTCCAATTCATGATTCAAAGCCCTTCTTTCTCGATGATTTCTTTTATTTGTTCATCGATTCTTCCTGATTTCCTTACATATATGCTGCAAACCCAAACAGACATAACCGTAATGGAGACACCGTACACCCATGCCCAGGTTATGTCTCCAATGAAAGAGTGATCCAGGATATCTGTGTAAAAAACTAAGAAGGGCAAAAGCAGGGAATATCCCATAAAGAAAATCGAAAAAGGGATGACGAATTTCTTTTTATCGGAAAGCATATTCTGAAACTCTTTGGAGGCAACAATCTTTTCATAATCCACTAGATTAGTTTGTTCCGATTCATCAAGTTTTTTTTCCAACCGAACCATCTCTATACACCTCTTCTGATATTTATTTTTACAAGGGCGGCACTAGTAGTATTGAGCCTCTCCAATATCAGCCTCTTTCTTCCATCCCAAAATCCAAACAAAATCATCTGCACAGAGAGGGTCTAAGCTCATTCCCTAAGCTTTCCGTACTCCCATTGTCTAACCGTGACGCTTACAGGTAGGGCAGCAGTAAGTACCCACTGCTGCCCTGTCCCGGACCATATCTTTTTAGAAGGCTTGCACTTTCGTAATGGACTTGGCTCGCATATCAATCATCTGTTTCGGCTTCATTATACTTTCACTTTTCCATTTGATATGAATCTTCTTTCCCTCCAAGGGAAGATCATCATTGAAAAGTAAGTGCCAACTCCCATGAAAGGACCCGTCCGTTGTTTGATAGGCAATTCCCTCATAAACATTTCCTTCGTTCTGGATTTCGATTAAATAAGCGCCTGTCGGGGGTGTCAGGAATGCTTCCGATAATGTAACGATGACGTGTTGATTTTCCTTGGATTTGATTGTCCCTTGGCTTTCAAAGTATGTGCCAAGGAATGGCGGGATATCTGCGAACCGACCTTCTGCAATCAAGTTTCTAAGCTTAGTGGAACTTACTTTTTCATGATCGATTTCAAACTTCTTCATTTCCGTCACTTCAAAAAATCGCTTACCTTCGATTTTCAGCGTTTCCATATTCCCTTCCCCTTTATGTCCATAGCGGAAATCGAATCCAGCCACGGCATGCTTGCATTTAAATCCACATAGATAATCCTCGATAAAGCCAGTAGGTGAAAGATGGGCAAATGCGGAATCGAAGTTCACGACTATCAAGGTTTCTACACCTAAACCTTGCATGATTTTTGCTTTTTGCTCTAAAGGAGTCATATATGTTTGGGGTTGAGCGTTTCCTAAGATTTGCTTTGGATGCGGAAAAAATGTCATGACTGCCAATTTCAAATCTTGCTGTATGGCAATCCTTTTAGCTAGATGTATCAATTCTTGATGGCCAAGATGAACTCCGTCGAAAAATCCAAGAGCCAGCACACACGGTTCTGCTACTGCCGTATATATACTGGAAATTGGGTGCTGAACATGAATGATATCCAAATCCATCTTCCTTCCTTTGATTCTTGAAAGGTTACATTATAAACTCAATAAACGGACCTTCGATAATCCAGCAGTTTCCATCAACCACTCACCAGTTCTGTTCCCTTAAATGGTGAAAATTGGTCTTTGAACAGGCTTATACGCACTAGCGCCCTATCCAATTGACCGTGGGAGTCAATGTATGTCTTGCCGAACGTTCGATCATTCATCCTAAATCCGTTTCTCTTTAGATGATGAATTCAGGCTTGCTTTTTGCCAGAATCGGTTCTTTAAGAGGAACTTCTTCACCTGATATTATATCAAGTACAGCAGATGCCTCATCAAACCATGAATCCGGAGCTTTGGCTCCCCAGAATGTCTGGCGTCTTGGATCATTCAAATCCCAATGAATCGGTTCAGTATCAGGGTCAGCCGTTAAGTAATCCCCATTGTATAATTCGATCCTGTGACCGTCCGGATCTCTTAAATATAAGAAGAATGCATTGGATAGACCGTGCCTTCCTGGTCCGCGTTCGATGGACTGGGCATATCCCAGTGAAGCCAGTACATCACAAGCATGGATAAGTGCAAGGGGGTCAGGCAGAAAGAAGCCTATATGATGTAGTCTTGGACCGATTCCGTTCATGAATGCCTGGTCATGGACCGTTTGCTTTCTATGAAGCCACGTCGCCCATAATTTGCCCGATTCATCCACTGTGTCTTCCGAGCACGCAAAACCTAATTCTTTCACGTAAAAATCATAGGCTTTTTGCACATTTGGTACACAGCAATTCACATGATCGATTCTTTGGACCCTTGAACCCCTATGCATATCGAATCGTTGAAGCAATCTCTCGGCTTTATCCATTTTGCTGAAAAACTCCACTGGCAACCCTGAAATATCCTGAACTCGTAGCGACTTGCCTAGTGCATGCTGTGTTCCTTCCTGCATCCACTTCATTTTCATCCCCTTGGATAAGAAAAAAGTTTCCAATTCTTCAAGGTCTTCCTCTTTTTCAACCTTGTATCCTATTGTTTCAACGCTTGGCTTTTCTGCCTTTTGCAAAATAAGCGAGTGATGATGCGCTTCCTCTAAACCACGTAAATATATGTGATCATTCGTTCTTTCCGTTTCAATGAAACCTAAAGCATCCACATAAAAGGCTCTTGATTTATCCAGATCTGTTACATTAAGTATCGTTCTCGCAACACGAATAATAGAAAAATTCATAGTATTCTCCCCTTCTTTAATAAAACACGGATTATTTTTCAGCAGAAGAAACAGCATTTTGTTTTACGTCTCCAAATTTCGGAATGTGATGTTCACCAATTGCTACGTGGATAACTTGTGTTTCCGTATAGAATTCAAAGCTATAATGGCCACCTTCACGTCCAACCCCACTATATTTCGATCCTCCAAACGGTATCCGCAAATCCCTTACGTTTTGGGAATTCACCCAGACCATCCCGCTATCAACAGCCTGTGCAAACCTATGTCCACGTTTCATATCATTGGTCCATACATAAGCAGCGAGCCCATACTTTACATCGTTAGCCATTCTCAGTACTTCCTCTTCAGTCTTGAAAGGAATGACTGCCATGACTGGTCCAAAAATCTCTTCCTGTGCCACCGTCATCTCATTTGTACAGTTCAAGAGAAGCGTCGGGGCAATATAATTCCCTTCCTTGAACACACTCGGTATGGCACCGCTTACAATTTCCGCCCCTTCATCTTTTGCTATATCCAGATAACGGGAGACATTGTTAAAATGGTTACGATGGATCAGCGGTCCGATTTCCGTTTCTGGGTCCATTGGGTTTCCAATTTTGATATTATGAACACGTTCCTTCAATTCTGCAACGAACTGGTCTATTATCGATTCATGGACAAATAATCTGGAATTGGCTGTGCAGCGCTCCCCATTGAATGAATAAATTCCCCAAACCACAGAATCCAGGGCTTTTTCTAGATCGGCATCTTCAAAAATGACCGCTGGCGATTTACCTCCGAGTTCCATGGAAAAACGTTTCATTGTATCTGCACCATTTTTAACGATTTCAGCGCCAGTCGTCGTTTCCCCGGTAAAGGATATCAATTGGACTTCAGGATGGGCAACCAAGGACGCCCCTGCTGTTTCCCCAAAACCGTGAACGATATTGAATACGCCTTTCGGCAGACCCGATTGGTCAATGATTTGTGCCAATTTATTGGCTGTCAATGGGGACCACTCCGCCGGTTTGAGGACACATGTATTACCTGTAGCCAGGGCCGGGGCGATCTTCCAGGTTTCTAACATGAATGGCGCATTCCAAGGAGTGATTAATCCTGCCACTCCTATCGGTTTATGAATCGTATAATTGATGAATGTGTCATCCACTTGATACGACTCTCCTATTAGCCTGCTTTTCACCATCTCAGAATAAAACCGGAAATTCTCCGCTCCCCTTGCCGCCTGTTTTTTTGTCTGGCTAATCGGCAACCCTGTATCAAGGGATTCCAAAAAGGAAATTTCTTCTGCATTTTCTTCAATTAAATCAGCAATCCTATTAATGTACTTCAATCTTTCTTCCACTTTCATCGTTCTCCATGGACCATTATCGAATGCAGCTCTTGCAGCGGCTACCGCTTGATCGATGTCCTCTTTAAACCCTTCTGCCACATTATTTATTGCCTGATTATTAAAAGGGCTTAAATTTCCAAATGTTTTCCCTGAGATTCCATCGACAAATTGACCATTGATGTAATGCTTGACATCTTGCACGGGAAAAGTTTGCATGATAAATCCTCCTTTAGAAATTAATTCGGGAAGATGACAATAATCTATTAGATTCGTGCAATCTTCCCGATCTAGCAATTATGACTGGATTATTGGGTCAATCAACCCGTATGATTGAAGGGTTTCACGCAGTTCTTTTTCCAATGGTTCCGAAGGCGGACCCATTGGCGGCCTTAATGCAGGATTGATTTTCCCCATCATCCCCATCGCAGCTTTTAATGGTCCTGGATTGGTTTCTTTAAACAAAACATCATTCAATGGCATTAATTTGTAATGGAGATCAAGTGCCTTATCCACATCCCCCTCCACCCAAAGGTTATAAATTTCCGCAACTTCTTTTGGAGTGATATTTGCAGTAGCACTTATATGTCCTGCCCCTCCAATAGCCAACATTGGATAGCATAGTAATTCGATGCCCGAATATAAGAGAAAATCCCTTCCGCAATTCAATAAGACACGGTTCACATGTTCGAAATCTTTATTAGATTCCTTTACACCAATAATATTTTCACAATCTTCAGCAAGACGTGCCAATGTCTTCACTTCTAAATTCGTCGCCGTTCTTCCAGGAATGTTATAAACGATAATCGGAATATCAACAGAATCGGCTACCGTTTTAAAATGATTGTAAAGTGCCTGTTGATTCGGTTTATTGTAATAAGGAACGATGACTAAAGCAGCATCCGCACCCATTTCCTGTGCCATTTTTGTTAAATGTAACGTTTCTTTCTGATTGGCAGATCCAGTACCTGGTGCAACTGGAACACGGGCTTTTGCTGCTTTAATAGCCGTTTCCATCACTAATTCCCGTTCCTTAATCGTTAATGAACTCGGCTCCCCGGTAGTACCGCATACCGAGATTCCATGTGAACCGCTTTCAATGTGCCAGTTTACCAGATTTTCAATTGCTTTTACATCCACTTCCATCTTGTCATCAAACGGAGTGATAACGGGAGCGATGGATCCTCTTAAACGACTTTTGATTTCCTCGTACATTTTTTCTACCGCCCTTTCATTATTTGAATATTCGGAATAATATAAGCGAAAAATTGGCTTTGCTTTTATGAATAATCGATCGACTATTATAAAACAAAGCCAAGGTCATCAAAGTGCCTGATTGTGATTAGTTTCCGCCCTCTGCTTGAATGTGCTGATGGCATTCAGTTTATGCTTTCTCACCAATGATTCAATTTCTTCAAAAGGTGCTTTTTCCTTTAGAAGCTTTATGATGCTTTCATGTTCGCGAATCGATTGGACTGCGCGCTGCGGAACCATGGTGAACATGGATTTTCTGACTCTATTCATTCTTTGTTGCGCCTGTTTAATTTCCTCCTTTAAAAAGGAATTTCCGCACTTTTCATAAATTTCCGCATGGAAACATTCGTTTAACTTACCAAACAGCTCTAATTCAAAGTTATGGAGGGCTTTTTCCATTTCTTTGTTTAAATTAATTAGATTTTCAAAATCATGATCATTCATCGTTAAAGAACTGAGGGCGGCTGCATATCCTTCAAGCAAAGATAAAACAGAAAGAGTTTCAATGTATTCGCTCTCATTAATGCTTGTAACCACCGCTCCGCTATAAGGCTTATATTGAATAAGACCATCAGATTCCAGTTGCCTGATCGCTTCCCTGACAGGAATCGGACTTAAACTAAGTTCTTTTGCCGTTTGATCGATAATGATCCGCTGTCCAGAACCATATGTTCCATCCAAAATTAATTTACGAAGGTGCTCATATGCTATTTGCTTTTTGCTGGGGTTTTTGTTTTTCTCTTCCATATTTTCATCATATATGAAATCATATATGATTGCAATCGATTTTTATTAAAAATCATATATGATTTTCACTTTTCTTTACAAGTTTGTTTTGCAAAACGCTTATCATGTCTTCTTCGCGAAAGTACCTTATCGAAATATAATCGAAAAAAAACCTGCAGACCCTGATGTAGCCAGGTAGTCTGCAGGTTTTTGAAAAATTATGCCATTTTTGATTTAACGAATGAATGTATTCTTTCAACTGCTGCTTCCAGCAACTCTAATGAAGTTGCATAAGAGAGCCTGATGTTATCAGGTGCACCAAAACCTGATCCTGGAATAACAGCCACTTGCGCTTCTTCCAGCAACGCAGTCGTAAACTCCTCGACATTGCTGAACCCTGTTAATTCAACTGCACGTTTAACGTTCGGGAATAAATAAAATGCCCCTTGCGGTTTAATGCAGCTGATCCCTGGAATTTCAACCAATTTATCATATATCGTATTCAAACGGCCTTCAAATGACTGACGCATTTCTTCAACAGGCTCCTGTGTACCTTCATAAGCGGCAATCGCACCATATTGAGCAGTTGTGGTAGGGTTGGATGTGCTATGGCTTGCAAGGTTCGTCATTGCTTTAATGATGGACTCATCACCGACTGCATAACCAATTCTCCAGCCAGTCATCGAATGCGACTTAGAAACACCGTTGATGATGATCGTTTGCTTTTTCAATTCTGGTGAAATCTCTGCAATGGATGTATGTTTAGCATTTCCATAAACCAATTTTTCGTAAATTTCGTCGGAAACGATCAAGATATCATGAGCCAGGCAAACTTCCCCGATAGCCGCCAATTCTTCCCTGGAATAAAGCATGCCCGTTGGATTGCTTGGAGAGTTGATGATAACCGCTTTCGTTTTTTCGGTGATTGCTTGTTCCAATTGTTCTTTAGTGATTTTATATTGATTTTCTTCCGTACCTACTACATAAACAGGCTTACCGTCAGCAAGCTTGATTTGCTCAGGATAGCTCACCCAATATGGTATCGGAACAATGACTTCATCTTCTTCATCCAGGATAGCTTGAAACAATGTGTAAAGCGCGTGCTTTGCACCTGAGCCAACTACAATTTCAGACGGTTTGTATTCCAAGCCTTGATCACGCTTCAATTTAGCCGCAATTGCTTCTTTTAGTTTCGGCAGACCAGCGGATGGCGTGTATTTAGTTTGACCTTCATTCATGGAAAGAAGGGCTGCATCTATGATATGTTTTGGCGTATTATAGTCTGGTTCACCAGCACCCAAACCAATTATATCTAGACCTTGGGCCTTAAGTTCCTTTGCTTTTGCCGTGATGGCCAATGTTGTTGATGGCGTTAATGACTGAACGCGCTTCGCTAATTTCATTTTAAATTAATCCTCCATTCTAAATGCTTCGATAATACTTCAGCCATTCCCCAGTTTTAAAATCATAATAGTCATAGTTAAAACGCTTGGATTCATCAAGATACGTTACTTCCCAAAGCGGAACGTTCTTTTCCATGCCTAGCTTAACAGAAATGATTTTTTGGGGATTAAGCTGTTCATTGACAATGTTTAAGATCTCTTTTTTTGATTTACCATCTTTATAGTTTTCCACTACCATTTCTTTCTTCTTATCCTCAGGAAGCCAGACTATTTTTTTAGTCCCTTTTTCTCCCTTACCAATGATTACGGAGTATGAATCCTGCCCATTATAAGGGTAAAATTCTTCCATCGTCACAAGGCCGCCCTCTTCCTTTGCCTTTTGGAAAGCCTCATTACCAGCCTCTTTTTTAGGCTGCAACGCTTTAATATATGCCCCGCTGACAAATCCGATAAAACAAAGGACCAGGATAGAAGCAATAATCAACCATTTTTTCAAAGCTGCTTTTCCTTCTTTCTATGTACGATAAATTGTAAATATCGCTTTTTCTTGATCTTGGGAATCCAGTGCCAGACCGAACATTAAGTCATCTTTTTTCAATGTTCGGTTCAAAGAATCCACAATTTTATACAGATCAGGAGAATGTTGCAACCTGACTGTTGAAATTACTTCAATTTTACTTTCCATGAAAACGCCCCTCCATTTTAATAATTTGTCAACAACCACTGGTATGAATAGGATTTGAAGGCTTTACCACCTATCACATTATACCAGCTCAAAAGTAATTTTTCTTTATAAATTATTAAAAATTCATTATAGATTAAGAAGGATTTAAAGATTCTTTAAATCCACTCTTCTATCATTTCAGCCATTTCTGTTATTGAGGCTTGGTGCCAGTCCACAGCCGGAATGGCTTTTTGAAATTCAGGTCCATATTTGGCAGTGATGATGCGGCGGTCAAGAATTACCAAAATCCCTTTATCTTCTGGAGTTCGTATAAGCCTGCCGAAACCTTGCCGGAACCTTAATAAGGCTTCAGGTAATGAATACGCAGAGAAAGGATTGCGCCCTTGTTTTTCGAGAAGTTGGCATTTTGCAGCTGTCACTGGTTCATCCGGTGGCGAAAATGGCAGCCTGACAATGATTAAACAAGATAGATCCTCACCGGGGATATCGACGCCTTCCCATAGGCTGGTTGTCCCAAATAGGACGGCTTTCTCGAAGTTTTGGAAATTCCTGAGCAGCCTCATCCGGCTTCCGCCAGAAATCCCTTGGGCAAACAGCGTGAACTCATCCAGTACGCCACTGTCTTTGATGGAATGATAGGTGGCCCGCAGCATTTCATGCGAGGTGAATAATACCATCATTCTCCCTTTCGCTGCCTGAGCGGCAGCAATAATATGATTTGCCGCTGTTTCGGAGAATTCCTCCACCGATAAGCAATTGATATCTGGTAGATCATTTGGCACCAGTACCTTTACGAGTTCCTTATAAGGAAAGGGTGAAGGTAAACTTGCCGTCTGCATTGGCTCGTTCTCTAAACCGAGCTGTTCTTTAAAATACTTAAAAGAATTCTTCACCACGAGGGTTGCCGATGTCATGACCACACTCTTTTGACGCCCGAAATAGGAATCCCAAAGCCGTTTACTTCCTGCAATCGGCTGAACCGTCAAAGTCACCCCATGCTGGGGTGCTGCATTCGTATAATCCAGCCAATAAATATTTTCTTCATGCGGCTTGATGAAAAATTCATGCAAGGAGTCCCTGGTATCCTGTAAATGTCCAAGCAGCACCTCAATATCATTCAAGTGAAATAATGAATTTTTTCCTAAGGGGGACTCATTATTCAATAAAAGAGCCAATCTTTTCTCTATCTCCGTGATGATGTATCCTAATAAATCGACCAATCGCTCAGCGACCAGAATCGCTTTACCCCATCTTCCATCATCGATTTTGAATGAAAGCCGTTTCGGACTCATGGAACGTGAAAGTTTTTCCGCCTGATTGGAAATATAATAAAAAAGCTGTTCGAATTCATACGAAAAATCACTAAGCTTTTGATCTAATTCATGCATGGACTTCCCATCCGTCAATCCATTATTTAAGAGCATCCTGTCCAATTTATATAATAATTGCTTTTGATCTGATGTCCCCATTCTGTTCAAAACCGTCTTCACCGAAATGTAATTAAGCCTGCTCCCAAGCTGTTTAGATGCAGCTTGTTCCAAATGGTGTGCTTCATCGAGAACCAAATACCCCTTTTTTGGAATCAAGGCGTCTTCTGTAAGCAGATCCGTCATTAAAAACGAATGGTTAGTAATGATGATATCCGCTTTGGCAGCTGTTCTTTTTGCCCGTTCAAAAAAATCCAATTCAAGCCAGGGCTGTTTTAAACCGGCGTATGTAAGGCCATCACTTTGAAGCCTATTCCAAAATAGCTGCCCCCCGCTTGTGAGATTCAATTCATCTTTATCGCCTGTTACGGTTTCAGTAAGCCAAACCAATATCTGCATTTTCGTTAATGCCGTTTCATAATTATCTTCCTTTTCACGCAATGCCCTTTCGAACTTTGCCAAGCTCAAATAATTACTTCTCCCCTTTAGTAAAACAGCTTGAAATGTAAAGGGAAGAATTTTCTTAAGCTTAGGAACCTCGTTTTGTAGAAGTTGATCCTGTAGCTGAAGCGTATACGTCGAAACGACGACAGGCTTATGATGTTTTTTTGCAAAATAAACAGCCGGAAGCAGATAGCCTATGGATTTTCCAATACCTGTCCCAGCTTCTATGATTGCATCCTGGCTGGATTCGAAGGAATGGTGAATCATGTTCATCATATCAAGTTGTCCGCTTCTTGCTTCAAAGGCAGGAAATGCACTTTGAAGCATGGCTATTTTTTCCTCATCGTCGAGCGGGAATTTCGACTCCGTGTCTTTATGATCACCTTCGTTTTCGGCCTTTTTAAATGCAAGACCCCTATACGTAATAAGATCAGGTGAATGGACTTCTGCTTTAGCAAGTTTGCTTGCAATGCAAACATCTATTAATTCGGAAACCTCACTTTGTAAGGAAAAAGATAATCGATATAACTGTTTAAGTGTCATGACTGGAAGGTACATCAGCTTTTTTTTCAACTCCAACAATAATAAAGCGGTGGCATATGCATCACTATCCGCTTGATGGGGCCTGGAATGATCCAGGTTTTCTTCTTTAGCCAGCTGGTGCAGCTTATATCCATCGGATGTTGGTTTTAATATTTTCGCTAACTCCACTGTATCAAGGGTGGAACCATAAAACGGCTCAAACCCGCATCGTACTAGTTCTTCCTGTAAAAAAGATAAATCAAATAAAACATTATGGGCAACAAAACAAGCCCCTTCTATAAGCCGGGCAATATTTTCTGCAACATCTTCAAAGTCAGGTGCATTTTTTACCGTCTCGTTGCTTATTCCGGTCAATTCTTCAATAAACAAGGAAATTTCCTGTCCAGGGTGGATGAATGTCGAGTATTCATCCACAATTTGGTCATTTTCGATGACCACGCCAGCAAATTGTATTATCCTATCTCCTTTTTTTGGAGAATTCCCTGTCGTTTCCAAATCAACCACTACATATCGTTGCATCATGAATTGTACACCTCAAACTTCGCTTTCTCCACTTCCTGATGGAATTCTCTTATCTTTTTTATACCATAATAATCGTAATAAAGGAAACAAGCCGTTCATCAAAAGACTAAAAGGGCCGGCACCTGTATGCATGATTCATGCATATGTGCCGGCCCCTCGCTTACATGATGGTAGCTGCTGGTTCGTTTGAAATCAAATCAATGATTTTGTTGTTTTCATCCATGATCGCAACTTTTGGTTTGTGTTCCCCCAGTTTATCCTCTGAAACCATTATATAAGAAATGATTATCACGATATCATCCGGCTGCACCAGTCTGGCTGCCGCTCCATTCAAACACACTACACCGCTCCCCCGTTCACCCGCAATCACATACGTTTCAAGTCGTGCACCATTATTATTATTCACGATGGCGACTTTTTCGTTAGGCAGAATACCCACCGCATCAATTATGTCTTCATCAATCGTAATGCTGCCTACATAATTCAAATTAGCTTCAGTTACTCGTGCACGGTGAATTTTCCCATTCATCATCGTTCGAAACATCTCAATTCCCCCTAATTTCTCATGAATCATTCCACATATAAGGTGATATTATCAATTAGTCTTGCATGCTTGAACTTTACAGCCATTGCAATGATGACGTTTCCTGCCAGCGATTCAAGTGGTTTAAGTTCCGGATATTGATAGATTTCAATATAGTCGATCACTCCACTTGTGTGGACAGCAATATGTTCATTTACTAAGGCCGTGACGGTTGCTGCATTTCTTTCACCTGATTCAACCGCCTCTTTGGCCTTTAATAAACTTTGGTACAGTTCTTTAGCCTCCATGCGTTCTTGATCTGATAGGTTAACATTTCGCGAGCTCTTCGCTAACCCATCTTCTTCGCGAACGGTATCTACAGCAACTAGCTGGATAGGGAAATGAAAGTCTTTGATCAGTCCATCTATCACTGCGACTTGCTGGGCATCCTTCTTACCAAAGTAAGCTCTATCAGGAAGGATGATATTGAAGAATTTCGTTAAGACCGTCGCTACACCATCAAAGTGTCCAGGTCTTTGTCTCCCGCATAAAACATCCGTCCTGCTTTGGACAACAACCTTCACAGATGGTTCTTCACCGTACATTTCGTGGACTGTCGGATAGAAGAGATAATCCACTCCGCCATTTGCTGCGACATTTTCATCCCGCGCCAAATCCCGCGGATATGTTTCAAAATCCTCATTAGGTCCAAATTGCATCGGATTCACAAAAATACTCAATACCACAATATCATTTTCGTTGCGAGCCTTTTCCAAAAGGGTTGCATGCCCCTCATGTAAAAACCCCATCGTCGCTACATAGCCTATGCTTTTGTGATTGTTTTTTTCCTCTTTGAGTGCCAGTTGCAAATCAGCAGCTGATGTAAAAGTTTTCATCTTTTCCCTCCATAAAGTTCAGAAAGCTGCTCTTCTTTCATTGTAAAAGTATGTTCTTTCGACGGAAAATCTTTAGATTTCACTTCATTCACAAAGCTTGTAATAGATTGACCAATCAGTTCATTTGCATCTCCATAAACTTTTACGAATTTCGCTAGCCGGTCTACCCCATACTTGATGACATCATGGTAAACGAGGACTTGACCATCCGTTTCTGCGCCTGCCCCAATTCCGATGGTGGGAATTTCCAGGTTCCGTGTAACGAGTTCCCCCACTTGATATGGAACACATTCAAATACAATTGCCATCGCTCCCGCCGCTTCACACTTTCTCGCATCTTCCAAGAGCTGTGCTGCACTTTCAGCATCTTTACCTTGCACTTTATAGCCGCCCAGAACGCCGACTGATTGAGGAGTCAAGCCAAGATGGGCTACAACCGGGATGCCGGCCTTGGTCAATGCTGATATTTTTTCAACAACATCATCCGCGCCCTCGAGCTTCACGGCATCGGCATGACCTTCCTGCATGATTCGGGCTGCATTCTTGAGTGTTTCATCCATAGATAGGTGATAGCTCATAAAGGGCATGTCCGTCACGACAAATGTATCTGGTGCACCGCGTTTTACTGCCTTTGTATGATGGATCATGTCATTCACCGTAACTGGAATCGTTGATTCATATCCCAATACGACCATTCCTAAAGAATCGCCGACTAAAATCATGTCTACACCTGATTGTTCGGCTAACTTTGCTGACGGGTAATCATAAGCCGTCAGCATGACAATTTTCTCTTGATTTTGTTTCATTTTCAAAAAATCTCCGGACAATTTCATTACGTTTCCTCCTTTTGATGGAGGAGATGAAAACATCAGCGAAAACTGGTGTCTATACATTCATGCGCAAAAAAAAGACTGACTAAAAAAGTATCTGTTTTGCTACGAAAAATGGCTTAAAAAGCCAAATATCGACACAGACTTATCTTTTAGTCAATCTTTGTTTCATCAGAAGTTTCATCCCTCCGTCCCCGTCCAGTTCTCTGGATCAAGGCAGATTTTCAAATAATTTGGTATTTATGGGGGTGCAGTTCACATTAGATACTGCCCACTTGCATTATATCAAGCCAAATTAAAAATTTCTATTTAATTTTCACGAATTTGACAAAATCTACTGAATTTCAATATCTGCAGAATATATCGAGTGTACGGTTCCCTTTCCGTCTTCAAGAAGTAAAACGCCTGAATCCGTTATGCCCAATGCTTTTCCGACAATCGTGTCATTAACCGTACTGGCTTTGATAACCTGGCCTAGACTGATCGCATAACTCTCCCATAAATCCTTTATTGGCATGAAGCCTTGATCTAAATAGAGTTCGTACAAATTTTCGAGACGGAACAATACTCGTTGAATGACCTTGGACCTTGACACTATCCCTCCACTTTCTATGAGAAGGGAAGAAGCCTTTTCCTGCAGTTCTTCAGGAAAATCCTCCAATTGCTGATTGATATTCATCCCAATTCCGACAATGACGGAATGGATTCTATCTGACTCCGCCTGCATCTCCGTCAGGATTCCCACCACTTTCTTGCGATTCACCAAAATATCATTCGGCCACTTTATTTGTGGCTTCAAATCAGTGATATCTTCCATAGCCTGAGCCACAGCGACTGCGGCCAATAATGTAAGTTGCGGAGCCTCATGAATCGGGATTTTCGGTCTTAGGATCAGACTCATCCAGATGCCGCTGAATTTCGGGGAATGCCAAGATCTCATTAGCCTTCCTTTTCCGGATAACTGCTCCTCGGCAACGACGAGGGTTCCCTCCTGAACGCCTTCATTTGCTAGTTGATGCGCTATTTTTTGAGTGGATTCTACAGTCTCCTGATAGTGGATCATCTTGCCGATCGTTTTTGTTTCCAAGCCAAGTTGTATTTCGCTCTCTGATACTTTTTCCGGAGCTGATATGATCCGGTAGCCTTTTTTCCTAACGGCTTCCACGTTATATCCTTCACTGCGCAGGTCTTCTATATGCTTCCAGACAGCTGTGCGCGAACAGCCAATGTATTCAGCAATTTCCTGACCGGATATGAACGCACCATCCGCTTTTGATAGAGCTTCCATCAGCTTTGTTCTTAACTCAGATTGCATTTCGCCAGCCACCTCTTTATTTCTTCTTTATCATTTCTTAATTCTTCATTCAAGACAGCCTTCAATATTTTTTCCAAGTATTCTTTGACCCATGGACCTGGCTTTTCTTGATGCCAATTCAATAAATCCGTTCCTGTAACGGCAAGATCCGACATTTGTTTTATAATAAGTCCATTGTAACGCTGATGTGCATTCTCCTCCGCATCCGATACATTACCGCCAGTCAGTGCCGCCTTGACTTTAGCAGCTTGTACTGTTACGCCATGACCTGCCTGAAATACATCGATGGCTGATGGTTCTTTCTTCACTAGCTGTATCGTACGTTGAATGTTTCTTATCGTTTTCAATGGCAGCTTCCATGCCCTCAAAGACTTTTCGAGTTCCTGATCCTTTGTGTGAACCATGATTATAGACCATATTTCTGCCGCTTTTAGCTGATGAAGCGGCAGGTCCAGTAAGTCCGTCAAATGATCTTTTTTACTCGAGAATAGAGGCAGATATTGATATAATCCGCTTTCCAGCAAGAGTGAGAAAGCCCTTATCTTATTGGAGCCGGCCACTAGCTTCTCAAATTCAACCAGGATTCTTTCGACAGCGATTTCACTGATGATTTGAGCATTCTCTTTAAGGGAATGAAAGGTTTCTTGATCCAGATCAAAATCAAGTTGACTTACGAACCTTAATGCACGCATCATTCTCAATGCATCCTCATGAAACCTTTCATGCGGGTTGCCAACCGTGATAATCCTTTTTTCTGCCAAATCACGCTTACCATTAAATGGATCTATGATTTTTCCGGTCTTATCCATTGCCATTGCATTCATCGTAAAATCTCTTCTTTGCAAATCCTCTGTCAAAGAACGGACAAATTGTACAGAATCGGGTCTGCGAAAGTCCGAATACCCGCTTTCCGTTCTAAACGTCGTAATTTCGTATGTACCCGAATCCGTAATGACAAGCACTGTTCCGTGGTCGATTCCGATGTCAGCCGTATTAGGAAAAATCCTTTTGATTTCCTGGGGTGTTGCGGAAGTGGCGATGTCCACATCGTTTATGGGCCTGCCAAGGATATAATCCCTTACAGAGCCGCCGACGAAATAAGCCTCGTAGCCTGCTTCTTCTATCACTTCCAGAATGGGTACTGATTTTAAGAATAATCGATCCATCAGCATCCCCTCCCTATTCTATGGATTTACCTTCAATTGCTTGAATGTAGATGGCTTCATACTCTGACATGATCGTATCGGAGTGGAAATCAGTATTAGCCCTTTCCAGCGCAGCTTCAGAAAAGCGTTTATGTAAAATCGGGTCACTTAAAAGTCCCACCGCTTTTTCAGCAACCATATCGACATCTCCCAATTCACAAATATAACCAGTCTTCCCATCAACGATGACTTCAGGAATTCCCCCGATATTCGTCCCGATACAAGGAACTCCACATGCCATCGCCTCGAGCAGCACAAGTCCGAAACTCTCTTTTTCCGATAACAGGAATATCAAATCACTGATTGAATATAATTCGGCAAGGTTATCCTGCTTACCAAGAAACAAGACCGAATCATCGACTCCAAGATCTTTAGCCAATTTCAATACGGTTGTCACTTCCGGCCCGTCTCCTACTAGCAAAAGCTTTGCGGGCACTTTCTTTTGAGTTAAATAAAACGCCTGGATGACGTCTTTCACTCGCTTGACCGTACGGAAATTCGAAACATGTATGATCACTTTTTCATCTTCACTGATTCCGTATTCATCCTTAAGGTAATCTGAATTTGATTTATGGTAATCTCTTTCATCAATAAAATTATAGACGGTTTTGATTTCCTTATTCGGTGCGATTAATTCGTGCGTTTGCTGAACAAGGGATTTAGATACTCCAGTAACGACATCTGATTGCTCTATCCCGAATTTTATCAAATTGGTCAATGAGGGATCATGGCCTAATACGGTTATGTCCGTACCATGCAGCGTGGTTACGATCTTAACTTCATTACCTGACATCTGCTTTGCAAGGATCGCACAAACAGCATGTGGAATTGCATAATGAACGTGAAGGATATCTAACTTCTCCCGTTTTACGACATCTGCTATCTTGCTGGCAAGAGCCAGGTCATATGGTGGATATTGAAAGACTGAATAAGAATTCACTTCAACCTGGTGATAAAAAATATTACAGTACATCTTATTCAAGCGAAAAGGGAGGCTTGAAGAAATGAAATGTATTTCATGTCCTTTTTCTGCAAGCATCTTACCTAATTCAGTTGCTACGACACCCGAACCCCCAACTGTAGGGTAGCAGGTAATTCCAATTTTTAATTTCATAAGCTTATTTTTCTCCTAACAAGTCGGCATCGATCAGTAACGGTTTTTTTGTCATGAATCCCTCCGCATAGGCGACACCCACTTCTTTACCGAACATCCGCTCCCGTGCCTCTACAGTCTCGATATAGCCATTAACTAGCGGTGTTTCTACAGATATTTGACTTTTATCGAATTGGCTGCCATATGCCCTAAGGCTATCCAGCTTTTTCGATATTGTAGAAGTGATGTCCACGACGAAGTCCGGTTTGTGAAACCCATTGATCATATAATAGTACATATTTTGGACACGATGAGAATCCAGGCCTTCTTCTTCCATATACTTTCTTACTCCTGCCGAAAAAACTGCTTCCTCGACTAATTTTGCACAATTACCATGATCGGGATGGCGATCTTCCAAAAATGGTGCAAATACAAGGGCAGGTTTATATTGGCGAATGACCGTAATGATTTGATTTATGTATTCCGCTTTCATGTATAGTCCCCGGTCGGGTAGATCAAGGGAAATCCTCTTCACCCCAAGGATTTCAGCAGCCTTCTGCGCTTCCTCTTGCCGCAATGGAACGGTACCATTGGATGACATTTCAGCCTTTGTCAAGTCACAAATGACAATTTCCCTGCCTTGTTGCACATATTTAGCGATTGTGCCGCCCATACCGATTTCAACATCATCAGCATGTGCGCCAAAAGCCAGGATATCTATGTTACTTTTGTTTTTCATTTATCTCACCTTGTTTTTGCCGTAGTTTTAGCCAATCCATATACCCATGTTTCAATCCTTGTATCAGCACTTCTGCCGTGCCCATATTTGTCGCCAAGGGAATTTCATATACATCTGATAGTCGTATAAGCGCCGATACATCAGGTTCATGTGGCTGTGATGTCAAAGGATCGCGGAAAAATAGGACCATGTCCATTTCTCCGCGTGCAATCATTGCACCTATTTCCTGATCCCCGCCAAGAGGTCCTGAATGAAAACGATGGACGGGCAGTGATACTTCTTGCATGATTCGTTTCCCGGTCGTACCTGTTGCAAATAATTCATGCTGCTCAAATACAGCTTTATAAGCTGTTACAAATCGAATGATATCTTCTTTTTTCTTATCATGGGCAATTAAGGCAATTTTCATCGTAAATCCTCCTGATCCCTATTCGATAATATTTTCAAGGCCGTATACAAGAACATCCAATTTCATGACGGTATCGACGGCAAGTTTGACTCCTGACATGAAGGACGCTCGATTAAAGGAGTCATGCCGAACCGTCAATAGCTCTCCATCACTTCCGAAAAGCACCTGTTGATGGGCAACCAGTCCCGGTAGCCGAACACTGTGGATATGCATGCCATCTACATTTGCACCTCTTGCCCCCTGGATGGTTTCTTTTTCATTAGGGTGCCCCTGTTGTTTTGTTTCACGTACCGCTGCAATCATGTCTGCCGTTTTGGAAGCAGTGCCAGAAGGTGCATCCAGTTTTTGATCATGGTGCATTTCTATGATCTCTACATCAGGGAAATACTTTGCAGCCATTTGGGAAAACTTCATCATCAAAATGGCTCCAATTGCAAAGTTTGGCGCGATGATGCAACCAATGCCCTTTTCTTTTGTTAATGAATCCAGCTTCGCTAAATCTTCCTTAGTAAAACCTGTCGTTCCCACTACAGGGCGGATACCATGATTAAGTGCCGTTTCGGTATGGAACATCCCCACTTCAGGTGTGGTCAAATCTATCAATACGTCCGCCTTTATAGAAGAAAAGCATTCATTTATATCCGAGAAAACCGGTGCTTCAATACCGTGAAAACCTTCTATCGCAGATATGCTTTCCCCGTTATGCTTGCGATCTATGACAGCTGCCAATTCAAACCCTTCTGTCCTATGTACAAGCTTCACCGCTTCATTTCCCATTCTGCCACGTGGACCAGCTACAATCACTTTGACTTTACTCATCTTTACCTTCCTCCTCCATTTTCTCTTCTTTTCTTGTCCATCTATCTTTATCACGGGTTGTAAACTTTTCCATGACCAAATCATGCGAGTTTTGAAGGTCAATCCCTAAAGAATTGGCAAAACAAATCAAAACAAAAAGCATGTCCCCTAATTCCGCTTCAATCGTATTCTCTTCCTCTGTTGCCTTCTTTGGTTTTTCACCATGGTAATGATTGACTTCCCTAGCCAATTCCCCAAGTTCTTCAGACATGCGGGCGAGCATGGCCAGAGGGCTGAAATATCCTTCTTTAAATTGTCCTATGTATTGGTCGACTTCCGCTTGCATCTGTTGGATCGTCTTATGCTTTTCCATATCGTCACCCATTCTTGATTTTCGTTTTCAAGCATCATACCTTCTCCATGTTAGCTAAAAGTGAAACAGAAGACAACAGATACGTTCGTGAATCAGAATTGCCCATAGTTGGTTAATTAGTTATAATAAGTAAATTAATGATAGGCAAACCTTTGGAGGTATGGGACATGCTTTTGGGCTTAAAATTGAAAAATATTATATTCATCCTTTTTGGGGCTGGAATATTCGCTTTTGGCCTCGTGCATTTTAACATGCAGAACAACTTGGCCGAAGGCGGATTCACCGGTCTCACCTTGATTATATATCAACTTATCGGAATAAATCCTTCTTATTCTAATTTGATTTTGAATATTCCTTTATTTTTAATAGGGTGGAAATATTTAGGACGAACTTCTTTCTTTTATACGATTATCGGAACGGTCGGCCTCTCCGTTTGGCTATGGGTTTTCGAAAGATACCAAATCGAAATCGATCTCGGAAACGACTTGATGCTTGTGGCATTGTTTGCCGGGGTTTTTGTTGGTGTCGGGCTGGGCATCATCTTTCGTTACGGCGGGACAACAGGCGGAGTGGATATCATCGCCCGTTTTGCCCATCGTTACTTGGGGATGGGAATGGGACGGACCATGTTCATCTTTGATGCCGTCGTCATTGGCCTGTCCATCTTAACCTACCTTGATTACCGGCAAGCGATGTATACCCTTGTTGCCGTATTTATAGGTGCCAGAGTGATCGACTTTATGCAAGAAGGAGCCTATGCAGCTAGGGGTGCAATGATCATTAGTGATAAAAACAAGCAAATTGCTGAAAAAATCATGAATGATATGGAGCGGGGCGTAACCGTATTAAGGGGATATGGGTCCTTTACCCGCAATGACCGGGAAGTACTCTACTGTGTTGTCGGTAAAAATGAACTGGTCCGCTTAAAGACTGCCATAACATCGGTGGATCCTCATGCATTTGTATCTGTAAGTGAAGTGCATGATGTATTGGGTGAGGGCTTTACCCTTGATGAAAACAAAAATCCCATTGAAAGGTAATCCTTTTATTTGTGGCATACCGATAGAATGCAATCCTTATGAATGTTGCCCTATTAACTGAATTTTATTAGCCATGTGCAGCAAATACTTTTAAAAATAAAAAAGGACCCCATCCCAAGATGGAGTCCTTTTTCAAATTAATCCTCTTCCCTCATTCCTGTATACATAAGCAGAAGACGAACTAATTCCAGTACGGCTACAAGAGCGGCAGCAACATAAGTCATCGCAGCAGCACTTAATACTTTTCTCGTTTCCCGTTCTTCATCATTCCGGATGACCCCAACGGAAACGAGTTGATCCATTGCCCGAGAAGAAGCATTGAATTCAACAGGCAGGGTTATCACTTGGAACAATACAGCGGCAGCCATAAATACGATACCTGCTATTAATAAGCCTGGAATTCTGGCTAACACCCCGATTAAAATCAAAATCCATGATATGTTAGAGCCAAAATTAGCTACCGGTACTAATGCATGGCGAAAACGCAAGAATGCATATGCTTCTTTGTCTTGAATCGCATGTCCAACTTCATGGGCTGCAACCGCTACACCGGCAACTGAATGGCCGTGATAGTTATCAGATGATAAACGCACCGTTTTATCCCTTGGGTCATAATGGTCCGAAAGCATTCCAGGTGTCTCTTCGACCCTGACATTGAACAGTCCATTTTGGTCCAAGATGGCCCGTGCCGTCTCAGCACCATTCATGCCAGAAGAGGCCGATACATTTGAATATTTTTTATACGTGCTTTTCACTTTCATTTGTGCATAAATCGGGATTAAAATGATAATCGCCAAATAAATGAAATACATGGTATCCTCCTATAACTATTATTACTCTTAATTCTATGGAATGAAGGCAACCGTGTCAAATATAGTGTTCTCTTCCCGTGTCTTTTTAATCATTATGTTCTTTCCTTGGTTTTTCCCTATCACCTTTATATTTTCTCCAGCCTACATAAGAAAGCGTCATGATAATGATTGAGCCTGTCGATATGATGACCCACCAAAGGGAAGGATCTGTGTCATCTTCCCCCATTTCATCAAAAATGGTGCTCAATTCGTTTTGCAGCGCATCCAGTTCCTTTTGACTTTCTCCATCACTGATTACCTCCGGACGGTATTGGTTTATGTATTGGATCCTCGTGTCCAGTTGCTGCATCGTTTCTTTAGAAAGGTCGACTTTCAAGCTTGGATATATCATTTCATATTGTGATAGGAATAAGTTCAATTGGCTATTGAATGTAATTGTGTCTTGATTGATCGCGGCGTTCTTTGTTTGCTGGAAAGAATTCATCATTTGATCTTCCATCTCTGTCCAAAGGGGCTGATGGGTAGACTTGACCGCATCAACTACAAGCCGGAACTTTGTAACAGAATTAACCTTTTCGGAATCTCCCTTGTTCATATCCTTTATTGTCATCAAGGCCTCATTATGAGCTACAGTGATAATTCGAAGTTCGTCCATGTCAAGGATCTGCTCTTTTGCTGTCTCTTTTAAAAACCGGTCAGAAAAAAACGTCAGCATCTTTTCCGAATCTCCATATCGCTTCAACTTGGTCATTTCCAAGGCTCTATCGGAAATGTCATCTAATTGCTCCAAACTTGAAGAGGATTCTGCATAGACAGGGAAATGTAAGACGACAAATAAAACAGCAATGGTTAATATGAATTTTTTCAACATGCTACTCGTCCCTCCTCATATCTCTACTAAAACGATATGAAAGAAAAAACATGAGTAGACCTCGTTCAACATAAAAAAGTTAACCCTGCTTTTACAAAGCCGTATTTAGAGTAAACTTTTTTAAGGGAAGGATAGGGTGATTCGCTTATTTCTATATCCAAAGTACCAGCCGACAAAAATGGAAAGTATGCTGAGCCAAAAAGTGAAATAACCTATCGAATTCATATATACCAATAAATCACGATATATTGGCATCATTTCAAAAACATAATCGATTATGTCATTATGTATGGTCCAAATCCCTGCCACTATCATATGCCAAGGTTTTATTCGATAAAATGGTGCATATAATATACCTTGAATCGCCATCCCCAAATGAGAAGCCATTAACATATAACCTTCCCATGGCAATGAACCTGTTGTCACGTAGGTCATCAAATTCATTACAACTGCCCATATGCCATATTTGAATAGTGTCATTATCGCCAATGCTTCCATAAGTCCGAAATTCCTTCTTAATAGGAAACCCGTTAAAACAAATACAAAAAACAGGCTGGCAGTCGGGCTATCCGGTACAAATGCCAAAAAAATCGCCGGAGTGTTTTCCAATTGACTACCATACCAATAATATCCATAGGCTGTTCCGAATATATTTATTAATAATAACAAAACGAGCATTTGCCGATTTGCAAGCCAACTGTAGATAATATTCATTCTTTTACCCTCACTTACATTCTCATGTATACTCATTTTACAGGCCATCAACCAGAAAACCAAGTATTCATTTCAATTTCTTCTCATTAACGCTTCAATTTACCAATAAAAAAGCCGACAACCGTGGTCGTCAGCTTCTTTTGCAGCATATGAAAGAAAATCTGTTGATGGCTATATTATTTTGTCGATAAACCTGATACAAATTCAGCTAATGTTTTCAATTCTTCATCTGTACCTTTGAACATGCCAGCTGGCATGGCGCCCTGGCCTTTGACTGCGATCTTAGAGATTTCCTCTGGCTTTAAACCAGTGTCAATTAAGCTTGGCGCTCCTGCTCCACCAGTTAATTCTGCTCCATGACAGCTGATACACCCATTAGAATCCATCAATTTATACCCATCGCTCTCTTTATCAATGTCTGCACCTTCCACGATCGCTCCTTGCTTCTTGGAAGCTTCCCAATCGTGATGGGCTGCGGATTCCCATGTTAAATAGAAAACGCCGGCCATTGCCAATAACATGAAGCCTACAGCAAAAGGACGTTTCGCCGGGCTCCGCTCTGTACCGCGATCCAGAAAAGGTGCCAACAGCAATGCCCCGAAAGCCAAACCAGGTATTACCATGGACCCGATTGCATTATAAGGACCTGAAGCATAAGTATACTTAAGTAATTGGTAAAGGAATAGGAAATACCAGTCCGGCAGCGGAATATACCCTGTATCTGTAGGATCTGCTATCCTTTCCAATGGTGACGGATGCGCGATTGTCAGGCAAAGATAACCTACAAGAAATACAGCTCCTACCATCCATTCTTTTAAAAGGAAATTAGGCCAAAATGCTTCAGTTTTCCCAGGATATTCTGAATAATCTTTCGGAATATTCGGTTTACGGTCCGCGGAGATACGCGAGTCACCTACGAATTTCATACCTTTCCCACGATGCATTGAACAATTCCCCTCCTTTATGAAAAGGTTTATTTGGTTTTTGGTTCACCATTCTTTTATAGCGGGCCTGAAATACCTTGTTTTCGGATCATCAGGAAATGAGCCGCTAGTAAAGCAAATAATGCTGCTGGCAGGAAGAATACATGGATTGCAAAGAATCGTGTCAATGTCTGTGCTCCAACGATGGTTGGATCTCCTGCTATCAATGTCTTGAGTGCCGGCCCCATCAATGGTACCGATTCGACAATTGTCAAAGTAACTTTCGTTGCGAATAGCGCTTTCATATCCCAAGGCAATAAATAACCAGTCAAGCCTAATGCCAGCATGATGAAGAAAATCAACACGCCGACCATCCAGTTCAATTCACGCGGTTTTTTGTAAGCTCCCTGGAAGAAGACACGAAGAGTATGTAAAAACATCATAACGATAACTAGACTTGCTCCCCAGTGATGCATACCACGGACAATTTGACCGAAGGCAACTTCATTTTGCAAATAATAAACAGATTCCCAAGCGTTTTTAATGTCCGGGACATAGTACATCGTCAAGAACATACCTGACAATATTTGGATGACCGTAATAAAGAAAGTTAACCCACCAAAACAATATACGAATGCAGAAAAATGATGTGCGGGGTTAACATGTTCTGGAACCTCATGGTCAGCAATATCCCGCCATAATGGCGTAATATCTAAACGCTCGTCCACCCAGTCATATAACTTTGTTAGCAATGTTTACGCCTCCCCATGCGGTTTTAGTTGACCCAAATAAAGTATTCCATCTTTTTCTTTCGTGTCAAAGACATCCAATGGTGAAACCGGCGGTGTCCCCTTCACATTCATCCCATCTTTCGTATACCTGCCATAATGGCAAGGACAGAAAAATTGATTCGGATTAGTCTTATCCGTATTCCAACCTACCGTACAGCCTAAATGTTTACAGATTGGAGATAAAGCAACGATCTTACCATCATCCGTTTTGTAAACCCATGCTGTATTTGTTTCTTCAGACTCATACCACCCATCGACCTGTTTAAAACTAAAGTCGACACGGGTTGGTTCGGTAGTCAGTTCACTTACCTTCTGTTTAGTTGCAACGTAATCCCCGCCTTTATCAGCTGATAATACAGGATCAATTGCAAACCTAACCATAGGCATCAACATACCGGCCGCCATAAATCCACCAACGCCAGTAAGTGTGTAATTAAGGAATTGACGTCGTGAAACATTACGCTTGCTCATGCGTTTTCCCCCCCTCTATTACTATACTGAGAGCCCAAAGGACCAATAAATAGCGACACTATAAAACTAGGACATTTCCATGATATCTCAATAATTTACCAAGGTCAATATTTGTAAAACCCAAAAGGTGGCAACTATGTGTCAAATTATGCGAAAAATCCTACTTTTTTTCATTTTTCCAATTATAAGAGAAAATATCAAGGATTTGGAGAACTTGCTGGTTAATCATTTCCCTTGCTTGTTCAATTTCAAGCCCATCGAGGGGGATGGCAGGAATCCATACTAAATTATTGTCTAATTCCCGCTCTTCCTTTTTCCACTCAAAATCCGATGTAAGAAAAAAAACATGCTCGAAATCATTTTCTTTCACTTCATTGGCCCAACGCTTTAACCGCTCAACCTTATCCATTTCATCACTTATATAATGAAATGTTGGCAATAAAAGAATTCTTCCTTTCATCTGCTTTTCAATTTCCAAGCTTAAAATGGTAAGAAATTCATTCATTGAGCCCGATTGCTTCATTTGTCCTTTAAAAGATAGGGGAACCAAAGGAATCAATACGGTATCCACGAACTCTTTTGACTGCTTATACATGTCAAGATCTTTTGCTGTCCACTTCATGTTTTTCTTCACTCCCGATTTTTTGAATCAACTCCTTTTCATTTTACCATTTTTTTTATAACATCTTTACCATATACCCATAGTCTTTACAAAAATGTGGATTTTATCAATATTTCATAAAAAATAAAAACCTTTCCTGATTACGGAAAGGTCAATTTACTTTATCCAAGTACTTTTAATTGATTCAATTGTTCTGTTAAGTTCTTAAATGCTTGTTCATCATGCTTATCAAGTGCTTCATCGATTTCCTTAAGCAAACGGTCCCTTTGGAAATACAACATGCTTCTTTCTAAAAATTGTTCAGCCAGCAGCTGATCTTTTTCATTCGATGCAGTTGATTTCGGCATGAAGGGATTGTGCTCGAGAACCGCTGCATATTGATAGGAAGAGTAAGACGATTTAAAATTGAGCTGAATATAAATGTCTTCATCCCGATTTAAACGGATATCATGAAAAGATTTCTCTGCATCGGTCGTCATGATATTGGACTTATAGAACCTGAAAGGGACTTCATCCACACAATGTGTCGACATGATCAGTCCACGTGGGCAATATTGTGCATTTTCTACAAAATGAACCTTTTTCATTAATTGATCATGACTCATTAAGTAATTCAATATCCATACGCATTCTCTTCGTTTCAGTTGATAATGATTTAAAAACCACCGAATAAAATCCTTCTTCTCATTCACAGAAACAGGGGCAGCCACCATGAATTCCCTCCTCTGTCTTGATTTAGTGTTGTTTCACTTATCTACATTTCATCCGTGCTTTCACCTAGCCGCTCCAAAATCATTGCATACTCATCATTCGCCGGGTTCATCTCAAGCAGCTTATTAAATACTTCTCTAGATGTCGCTCTGTCTCCTTCTTCAATTAAAAAGAAACCATAATCTTCAAGGAAATCTTGATTGTTCTTGAATGAATTATATGCTTTATGATAGCTGGTTAATGACTCTTTAAATTGTTCGGTTTGCTGATAAGATACAGCAGCTATCCATTCAAACTGCGGATCATCCTCTCCATATCGCCTTACTTCACCAATACATTCCAATACATCTTCATACCTTTCGTGGTGCATATATAATTTCAATAGGGTGAGTGCAGCTTCCAGGTATCCCGGATCAATGGCAAGTGCTTCTTTAAATAGATTTTCCGCCTCTTCATCAAGCCCGCTTTTCAAGGCTATTTTTCCTCCGAAGAAGTAAAGTTCCTTATTGAATTCATCAGCCTTGATTCCTTCTTTGACCGTTTTCAAGGCATTTTCCAGATCTTCAAGATGTTCATAACTCTTTGCCAGGTACAAATATAGAGAATGGTATTCATGATCTAATTCTTTCAGTTCAATAAACTTTCGTACGGCTGTCTCATAAAGACCTGCCTGAAAAGCTGTAAATGCATATTCAAATAGGGTATTGATTTCAAGTCCTTCCTGTAAGGCCTTTTCAAAGTGGGGAAGGGCCTCCTCGAACTTTCCTGAACTGCTTAATGCTTCAGCAAGCCTCTGATTGACATTAACACCAGCGATTTCTTGTTCCTGTTTCAAAACTTTTATGTAATTTGCAATGGCTTCCTGATCCCTGCCTTGATGAAAGAACAGTTCAGCTAGTGCAAAATCAATGATGATCTCATCTGGAAGCATTTCCTTGGCTTGCTGTAATTTCCGTTCGCTGACCTCATCCATCCCCTGTAATTGATAAAGGTCCGCTTCCAAAAGCAAAGCACTTGGATATACTTCATCATCTGCACTTACTTTTTCAAGCAACAGCATCGCTTCATCTTCCTGGTCCATGTCAATAAGGATTTCCGCCAACGAAACAATCAATTCTCCTTCATTGGGATAGAGCTGCAGCAGATGTTCAAAAAGATCCTTTGCCTCCTCCGCAAAACCAAGCTGGAGCATTTCTTCGGCCAGCAACAATATGTCCTCTGCTGACTCTGATGTTTTAATTCGATTTATATGTTTAAGAGCTTCTGTTAATTCCCCTTTTTTTAAATGCTGTATAACTTGTTCCACTGTGTTCATTGTTGAATCCTTCCTTTTGCAAGATAGACTTGGTCCCTAGTCATACACACACTCACGCCATAATGTAACATATTCTTCCATTAAGAACAAAATACCTTGTATACGCGAGATGCATAGTAAACAGTATTCATTAGTTTACCACACTGTAGCCCTGTATTCCATTGATGAAGTCCCCTCCCATTCTCATTAAAAAAAGGTTACTAGTTAATTCTCCACGCTATGGTGAATCTCCTTTTTGATCATGAACCCCTTTTTCATTATTTTCATGACCATACAGGTAAAAAAAGCCCGAATGTTAGCGCTTTCAACACTTTTGAGCATTTAAAAAAAGTTTACAGACCAAATAAGGTATGTAAACTTTTTTTATATTTACTTTATCAATTGACTCAAATGCCCAAAAAATTGTGGATATGATACATCTATGGCATCAGGGTCAGCAAGTTCCACTTCCCCATCCGTTATCATAGCCGCTACAGCAAGCATCATCCCGATACGATGATCTCCATGGCTTGTAACCTTACCTCCATTAAGGGCTTTACGTCCTTTGATGATCAATCCATCTGCTGTCGGGGTTATATCTGCCCCAAGGATGGAGAGCTCATTCGCAACAGTATCAATTCGATTCGTCTCTTTCACTTTAAGTTCTGCTGCATCCTTGATTGTCGTTATCCCTTCAGCCTGTGTTGCCAGAAGTGCAATTACCGGTATTTCATCGATGAGTCGGGGAATTAAATCACCGCTGATGGTCGTCCCTTTTAGTCGGGAACTTCTGACAGTGATGTCTCCTGCTGGTTCACCCTCGCTCGTCTTCTTCTCTATCGTAATATCCGCCCCCATCGATTTCATGACTTCGATGATTCCTGTCCTTGTCGGATTAAGGCCCACATTCTTTAACACCACTTCACTATTTTCCGTAATCGCTGCAGCCACCATGAAGAAAGCCGCCGAAGAAATATCACCCGGCACATGGATGGAAGTCCCTTTGAAGACTTGGTTTCCGCTTACTTTAATCGTGTGACCGTCCTTTTCGATTTTCCCGCCAAACTCTTGGATCATTCGTTCTGTATGATCACGGGTCTCTTCCGGTTCGATAATGACCGTTTCGCCTTCCGCCTGTAAACCAGCCAAGATTATCGCTGATTTTACCTGCGCACTTGCTACAGGCAATTCATAGCGAAACCCTTTTAATTTGCCACCTCTTATGCAGAGCGGGGTGTATTCCGCTCCTTTTCGGCCATCAATGACTGCTCCCATCTGACGAAGAGGGTTGACTACCCTGGTCATTGGACGTTTGGCTATCGATTCATCACCTGCCAAAACGGCCGAAAATGGCTGGCCTGCCAAAATGCCCATCATTAACCTGATCGTAGTACCAGAATTTCCGACATCCAGTACAGATTCAGGTTCCTTTAACCCATTAAAACCTTTGCCTTCAATTTTGACGTTCTGGCCATCTTGTTCAATATGGACTCCAAGCTGCTTAAAACAGGAAATCGTACTTAAACAGTCGGCTCCTGGAAGAAAATTAGTGACTGTCGTTTCCCCTTCGGCAAGCGCTCCGAACATTATCGAACGATGGGAGATCGACTTATCTCCAGGTATGGCAATCGAACCACGTAAAGTTCGGATGTTTGTTTGTAATTTTTTTGAATTCATAAAACCATCCTTTCCTATCAATATTATGCCAGGATCGTTTCATAATCTGTATGTCTAGAAATACACTCCGCAGCTTTAATTCGATCAACATCCGTTTGGAAGCTGATGACCAGCACACCGTATATCTCTTCCCTGGTTTCAATGATCCTTATGTTTGTAATGCTGATACCTTCTTGAGCCAAGTATCCGGTAATCTCAGAAATTATTCCGGCATAATCCGGTATATCGATATATAAATCATAAAACGCTGGTATGGCGCCTTTTGCATGTGTAGGCAAATCATCCCTGAAAATCTTGGCATCGGTAAAGAATCGAAGGATTTCTTCACTATCTTCACTAGCAACCAGACCTTTTATATGCTCCATTTCATTCAGCCAATCATTCATTAATTCAAGTAGCACATCCCGGTTATGTAACAAAATGTCACGCCACATTTCCGGACTGCTTGAAGCAATTCTTGTAATATCTCGGAATCCGCCTGCTGCAAGCCTTGAAATCAACTTGTTTTCCTTACTGTAATGTTCTGCCTGCTTAACGAGCCCCGATGCGACAATATGCGGAAAATGACTAATGACCCCAGTCAGCTTATCATGCGTGGCAGGACTCACAACCAGAAAGTTAGCTCTTGTCCCTTGCAGCCAGCGTTTAAGCTGCTCAACTTTTTCTTCTTCAATGGAATCGCCGGGAGTAAGCAAATAAAATGCGTGTTCGAATAAATGCAATTTGGCTGCCGCAGCACCGCTTTTATGGGAACCAGCCATAGGGTGCCCCCCGATGAAGGCCACCCCTTTATCTATCAATGGTTTTGCTGCCTTTACGACTGTATCCTTCGTACTTCCTGCATCCGATATGAGGACATCACTTTTTAAATCCATATCAGCCAATTGAGCTAAAATCTTCACGGTTTCATTGACAGGCACAGCAAGTAGAATCAAATCAGCTTCACGTGCTCCCGCTTCCAAAGATGATACAGACTCATCAATGATCCCCAATAGCGTCGATAGTTGAACATTCTTTTCACTTAGGTCCGTACCAACAATCACGGCTTCAGGATGTGCATGGCGTACAGCCATGGCCAGTGATCCGCCAATTAGACCTAAACCTATTACAAAAACCTTACCCTTCACTCTTCTCTCCCCCGCATCTTTTATGCTCCTCTAGGTTTGATGAAACGTTAAAGCAGCGAATCAGAAGGTGCCTCAGCTTCATTCAAAAAAGTTTTAATAGCATTAATCATTCCTTCATTTTCTTCAGTGGAGCCAATCGTTACCCTCAGGCTGTTAGGAAAACCGAAAGATTTCCCCGACCTTGCGATGTACCCGCGTTCAAGCAAATATTGAAACACCACGTCGGCATCCTGTTTAAAATGGATAAAGATGAAATTACCTTGTGACGGGTAATAAGCTAAATTTTCCTTATTGCAAAATTCATAGTACCGCTTGAGCCCTTTTTGATTTTCTTCCTTGCATTTTTCAATGAAGGCTTGATCTTCCAAAGCGACGATAGCAATATTCTGTGCAAATGTGTTCACATTGAATGGTTCCCGGGATGGATCTAGTTTCTGAATAATATCTTCATCCGCCAACCCATACCCTACCCTAAAACTGGCAAGTCCATAAATTTTTGAGAATGTCCGGAGTATGATCAAATTTTTATATTTATTAATCCATTGATTCGTTCTCGGGTAATCCTCAGCTGTTGCATATTCACAATAAGCTTCATCTAAAACGATAAGAACATCTTCCGGCACTTTTTCGATGAACGATACTAAGTCCTGTTCCGAAATGTATTTACCAGTTGGATTATTTGGTGTACAAAGCCAGACTACCGCTGTTTTTTCATCTATTACTTTAAGCATTCCTTCTAGATCATGAGCACCATCAATATGGGGAACTTCCCTGATTTCCGCACCTTCTAACGTGGCATTATGGCGATACTGCGAAAAAGTGCCTGTTGCCATGACCGTATTCTTTCCTGCTCCCAATAGACTTCTGGAGATGATTTGAATGTTCTCATCAGATCCATTTCCAAAAATAAGCTGAGTTTCTTTCACACCTGTATGTTTTGCAACAGCTTCCCTAAGCATCGTGGCATATCCATCCGGATAGATGGCAAACGAATGGGTTGAATTCCTAACGGATTCCTTGACCTTTTCCGAACAGCCAAAAGGATTTTCATTTGAAGCTAATTTCGTGATTTTTTCCAACCCGTATAATTTTTTCACTTCATCAGTGGATTTTCCCGGTTGATAAGACTTCAAGGAAAGGACCGCTTCATTCCATTTCATGTCAATCACCTCTATATATATTTTATCACTTTAAAGTAACAAAGTGCGAAAGTAGTATATCATATTCATAGATTTAAAATCATCTTATATCTGCTTTGTCAAATCTGGCCGTAATACCGTAGCCCCTGCCTGGTATACATGATGTATTTCTTTTTGAGGTTTCGTCGTATTTACGTGGATCATGACCCGGATGCAAAATGGCAGGGAGTTGGTCACCGGTATTTCTTTCATGCATGTAACCGGTACATAAGTCCAGCCTTCGAATTTCCTCAAGGCTTTGGCGGGGAAGACAGAACGAATCTCTTCCGTCGCAGAAAAAAATACAGAAGCTACCATATCCGGATCAATCTCGTTGACCCGAATGATCTCCGCCATCAACTTTTCGACAGCTGAAATCACTTCCATCTCTGTGTCTCTCTCTACTGTAGTGGCACCCCTTATTCCTCTTATCACACATAGTCCCCCCTTCTTTAGAACTCTATATCATATCCGCCATTTCCTCTATCAGCTTAGAGTCGGCTATATCCATTAATAGCGGTGACCCCACTTCGTTTAGCAGAACAAAGGTAGCTGAATCATTGACCGATTTTTTGTCTGTTTTCATTAAATCAAGTAGCATTGCATGTTCAAGTCGGGTTGGAATGATTATTTGATAACCTAAAGAAGAAACCCAGTCAATAAACTCATCTAGTTTAAAATCGAGATCCACTTTTTTTCTGCTTAATCTAAGAGCATATACCATCCCGATTAAAATTGATTCACCATGCGTAAAGTTTCCGTATCCCATTGAACTTTCCACTGCATGTCCAAGAGTATGACCAAAATTCAAAAAGGCACGAATGCCGTTTTCCCTCTCATCCTCTTCGACAATTTTAGCTTTAATGCCAATTCCTTTTGTAATCATTGTCAGGAACTGCTCATCCGTTAGATCATTCAAATCAACAATATTCGACTTTAACCATAGATAAAACTCATTATCTGCTATCAAGGAATGTTTAATGACTTCCGCAAAACCTGACCTTAATTCTTTAAGAGGCAAAGTTTTAAGAAACTCAAGATCATAAATGACCGCTTCAGGCTGATGAAAGGCCCCAATCATATTTTTCCCCAGCGGGTGATTGATGGCAACCTTGCCGCCCACTGCACTATCATGGGCGAGCAAAGTGGTCGGAACCTGTATAAATGGAATCCCTCTCATAAAAGTGGCCGCAACGAATCCAGCCAAGTCACCGACTGCACCACCGCCAAGGGCGATAATCAATGACTTGCGATTAATCTGATGGGATAAGCAGAAGCTTTGGCATTCATAAAACACATCGAAAGTTTTAGCATGCTCCCCTTCTGGCACTACATGATGCAGGACCGGTTTTCCCGTCTTGATCAGAGCGTTTTTCACAGTTTCCAAATGAAGTGCCGCCACTTTCTCATCAGTTATGATCAGAATCTTGTTTAGATGATTTAATTCGTGTGTTATTAATTCTGGCAATTCATTTATTGCCCTCTTGCCAATTAAAACCGGATATTGCTTGGAAGCCGTTTTTATTTGGATGGATTCCATGATTTAAAACCCCTTTACTTCTTCCCGATATGATTTCATGTATTCTGCTAATTGCTCATACCGATCTGAAGGGAATTGATCAATGATGGCAGCCGCCAGCTCCCATGCCACTACCGCTTCAGCAACTACCGCTGCAGCAGGAACCGCACAACTATCGGAACGCTCGACACTTGCTTCAAACACTTCCTTCGTATCGATATCAACACTTTTCAAAGGTTTATATAAAGTCGGGATCGGCTTCATCACACCGCGTACAACTATCGGCATTCCAGTTGTCATACCGCCTTCAAAACCGCCAAGGCGATTGGTTTTCCGGTAATAACCCTGATCTTCGTCCCATGCGATTTCATCATGGACCTCACTGCCGAATAGATGGGCCGCTTCAAATCCAAGACCTATTTCCACACCTTTAAAAGCATTGATGCTCATTATCGCTGCGGCTAGTTTTGCATCAAGCTTACGGTCATAATGCACATAACTTCCCACACCTACAGGCATTCCTTCTACAATGACTTCAACGATTCCGCCGATGGAATCTCCTTTTTGTTTAGCTTCATCAATTGCATCCTTCATCTGTTGCTCTACGTTTTTGTCAAAACATCTAACAGAAGATTCTTCCGTTACTTGTTGCAATTGCTGAATCGTTTCGTATTTTGGCGGTTCTGCCTTCACTCCGCCAATTTCCAAAACATGCGATGCCACTTCTATCCCCAATAAAGACAATAGCTTTTTAGCGACAGCACCTGCAGCCACCCTAACTGTCGTTTCACGGGCTGAAGAGCGTTCCAGAACATTTCTCAAATCGCGGTGCCCATATTTAATCCCGCCGTTCAAGTCGGCATGACCAGGACGAGGCCGGGTGATTTTACGTTTAATTTCTTCAGCTTCCTCTTCAGAAAGCCCTTCACTTCCCATAATCTTTGTCCAATGCTTCCAGTCATCGTTCTCAACCACCAAAGCAACCGGTGAACCGAGTGTGTAGCCATGTCTGATTCCCGAAGAAATGAATGCCTGATCTTTCTCGATCTGCATCCTTCTTCCACGTCCATGCCCTTTTTGCCGGCGCCCTAACTCTTGATTAATATCCTCATTCGATATCGGCATTCCTGCCGGTAACCCTTCAATGATAGTAGTCAGTTGCGGACCATGTGATTCTCCCGCTGTTAAATATCTCATCTTCCAGCCCCCTTTTAGCACTTTAAAGTGTATATGTATCAATATACCACAATTTTATGAAATATGGGTATATGTAAAACGTAAAAACCATATTGTTTGAATTTAATCACTTTTCTCTCTATTTTACAAGTACTTAAACATTTTCGATATAGTTTAATCTTTCAAATTTGAGTTCTACTGGATTTGCCTTTTCACGACAAACGAAAAGGGACTGAATGCTTATGTACAGAATCAGTCCCTTTTTATCCAAAGTATTTACTTTTTCTTATAAAAAAATGTGTCGACCGTTTCAAATTGATATTTTCCTGGGGTGAATATTTGCTCTGTACTTCCTACAAAAAAGACCCCGCCACTTTTTAGTGATGCACTGAATTTTTCATATAATAAATTTTTGGCTTCTTCAGTGAAATAAATTAAAACATTGCGGCAAACGATTAAATCGAACTCCCGTTCGAACCGATCAGCGAGAAGGTTTTGCTTTTTAAATGTCACACTTCTCTTGATTTCATCATCGACACGATAAAACTCATCCCTTTTTTCAAAGTATTTCCTTTTGATTTCTTCAGGTACTTCATTTAAGGAACGTTCAGGATACAACCCCAATTTCGCTCGCGCCAATACATTTTCATCCAGATCCGTCGCCAATATCTCTATCTGGCTAAGCGGAACCAGATTGGATAATATCATTGCAATCGTATATGGTTCCTCGCCAGTTGAACAGGCTGCACTCCAAATTTTCAACTTTTTTTTGCTTGCTAATAATCCAGGAAGGATTTTACGCTCCAACACTTCCCACCTTTTCGCATTTCTATAAAATTCGGAAACATTGATTGTCATTCTATCCAAAAACTCATTTAAAACTCCGGAATTGGTTTGAATGTCTTTATAGTATTCACGAAATGAATGATATCCTCTTTTTTCATATAGAGTTGTTAGCCGCCTTTTCATTTGCCCTTCCTTATATAATGCCAAATCAATGCCTGTCAACATTTTGATATTACGAATAAACTCTTCATATTCTTGAGGCATTCCTACGACTCCCCTGCACATAATTATTTAAAGTGGTCCTTCCCTATATATATCGGAGAGTGCCATATTTTCTTTAAACTAAAATAATTCCTCACCTTGCCGGGAAACTAAAAAAGCCATACAAAAAAAGCGGGTTCCATCGCATAATGACGATGGAACCCGCTTTTTATAGAGTGATCGTATTAATTAATAAACCCACTCGCTTACAAGTTTAGAATACTCAACAATTTCTTCTTCTTTGAAGAATAAACCGATTTCACGTACAGCGCTTTCAGCTGAATCAGATCCGTGAATGATGTTTTTGCCGACAGTTACGGCAAAGTCGCCACGAATTGTTGCTGCTGCTGCATCTTTAGGATTAGTCGCACCCATCATTTGACGTGCAGTAGCGATTACGTTTTCACCTTCCCAAACCATTGCGAAGACAGGACCTGAAGTAATGAAGTCCACTAATTCGCCAAAGAAAGGACGTTCTTTGTGCTCGCCATAATGTTGCTCGGCCAATTCTTGAGAAATCACCATTAATTTTGCTCCTGCAAGAAGGAAGCCTTTCTTTTCAAAACGGGAAACGATTTCACCGATTAGATTGCGTTGAACGCCGTCAGGCTTAACCATTAAAAATGTTCTTTCCATGAATGTCACTCCTAATATGTATCATTGTATTTTGTCTATATAAGGCAATACTTTTAGAATATTACCATTGTTTGCTGAGTTTCGCAACTCCCATTATCAAAACTTTCTTTTTCCGATATTTTTCGCGATGTCCGATAACGTTTTTCTAGCTTTAATGGCAGGAAGGCCTTTCAATTCAGTAAAAGCCTTTTCTAAATACATATCACTGATCCTCGCCGCCTGTTCAATGGCACCGGAAGTTTTTATCGCATTGATTATATGGAACATTTCGTCTTTTGGCGTATCTTCCCGAACTGTTTCGATAAGCTTTTTTAACTTTGGATCTTCCATAGCAATCAAAACGGGCAAAGTGATATTACCTTGAATCAAATCACTGCCGGCTGGTTTCCCAAGCTCTTCTTCCGAAGCCGTAAAGTCCAATATATCATCGGTGATTTGATAGGACATACCGACATAATATCCGAATTTAAATAACTTTTGATGAACCCTTTCTTCAACACCTGCTGAAATGGCTCCCAACTGGCAGCTGGATGCTATGAGCAATGCCGTTTTCCGTTTGATCCTTCTAAAGTATATCCGCCAATTCTGTTCGAAATTGTACTTATCTTTTATTTGTTCAATTTCCCCTAGACATAGTTCAACCATAGTATCAGCGAGAATTTGATGCGCAAGCGGAGACTCGATAACCGCCATCATTTCCAGTGCACGAGCAAAAATGAAGTCGCCTGTGTACATGGCGACACGATTATCCCATTTTGACTTAATGGTAGCCGATCCCCTGCGTAAATCCGCATCATCCACAACATCATCATGTACAAGCGAGGCGGTATGGATGAGTTCCAAAGTCGCTGCGACATGTTTTACGACATGAATATCATAGTTGCCAAACTTCGCACCCAATAGGACGAATACCGGACGGATCCGTTTTCCACCGGATTGCAGTAAATGCAGGGAAGCTTCCCTTAAAACCGTGGAATCCGCTTCAATTGCGGCTTCCAGCTCTTTTTCTATTAATTGCAAATCTGCATTCAAAAATGAATACATCATTTTAAATTTCATACATTCCACCCAGCTTTGTCCATTGCTATTCTGCTTATTTTGAAGGCTTGTACCCGAAATGTGTTGCTGCTACCCCACCGAAATGGGCCTTATAACTGACATTTTCCATTCCTGCCTGCTTAAACATGTTTTCAAGCTTTTTCATGCCTGGGAAATCCCGGGCTGATTCCTGCAGCCATGAGTATTCACTATAGCTTTTTGCGAATAATTTGCCGAACATGGGCATAATGAAACGGAAATAAAAATAATAGCCCTGTTTAAAGCCTAGCATCGTTGGCTGTGATGTATCCAGGCAAACGACCATTCCACCCGGCTTGGCTACACGGTTTAACTCTTTAAGCACTTTCATGTAATCAGGGACATTCCGCAGCCCGAAACCGATCGTGACATAGTCAAAGCTATTATCCTCAAAAGGAAGCTCCATTGCATTCCCATGCATTAGGGAGACTTGATCTAGATTGAGTTCATTCACCTTTTGTTCGCCGATTTTCAGCATGTTCTTACTAAAATCCAGACCAACAACCTTTCCTTCTGGTCCTACTTCATTAGCAAGGGCAATGGTCCAGTCCGCTGTTCCACAGCATACATCCAGTGCATGGGCGCCTTTTGGGACATTCATGATGGCCATTGTAGCCTTACGCCATTTAAGATGCTGTTTAAAGCTGATGAGGGAATTCATCTTGTCATAATTTCCGTAGATCTTTTCAAAGACATGATGAACTTTTTGCTCTTTAGACTGCTCCATGTTTCACCCTTCTTTCACATATGAATTTGCTATACTCTCTGTTTGTTCCAAGATGGCCTTCACTCTTTCCAATAGCTCATCATCCAACTTTGCAAGCTTCCGCATCGAGCGCTCTACGGATTGCCTGGCATCCGACAGGCACTTGTCGAATTGGCTGCGTACCTGTTCTTCTTTTTCCGAAATGGGAACTTCCCCATCAATCGAGTCATAAAAAGGCATTTCCCTTAGGACATCAAAAACTATCGATTGACCCGACTTCATATAACTGCTTTTCTCAACATGCAACCGTTTTAAAAGCAACAGATCTTCCGATAGTTCCATCCAGGCAGGCTCACTATAGTACTCCCCCAGCTTATGAATCAGCGAAGCCTCGATCGCTTTTATCGTCATTAAAAGCGTTGGTACATCATTAATGGAACCTTGTTGGTAAAGGATGATTTTATTATCATTTATTTTTTTTATCGCGCTTGAAAGTATACGGATCATGTCAACATTACCTACACTGGCAAGCCCTTGATAATATAAGCCGCTATAGTAATCTCCGGCAAGCACTTGCAATTGACGATTTTTCAATACTTCTGGCGACTCGATTCCTTCACCCGAATTCGAGACGATCTCATGGGTATCCAGAGCTATTTGCACTAACATGGTTGAAATGATATATTGATTCCGTTTTTCGCTTGTAACGTCCAAATCGTTAAACAATCCCCAAAGCAATATCAGTTTATCTTCGTCCAAGCTTGGCTTTTGTATATACTTCAATAAATATGGATGTTGAGCTTTCGTTTCTATTAATCGTTTTAATTGCTTTATGTCGTCCGTTATGTTTAACAATTGAGATCACCCTTGCATCCCCGAAAGATAATTTTTTTCATACATATTGGTTTCTGTCTGTGTCAAATACACATTATTATACCATAAAAACAATCAGATGAAATGGTCAACGTTTATAAAATGAAACTTCCAAAAATAAGGAAACCATTGTCTTTTGCTCTTCAAAAAAATGGATGCGGGAAATTTACAGCTTGTTAAACCCATATCAGATGATTGATTTACTAATTAACCAGGCATTGAGACGCTATCATTTATCAGGAGAATTCTTTTTGGAATCACTTTCTATCTCTCCGAATGGAGTATAGACCTTTGCATGGCCCCTGATTTTAATTGCCGAGGTATGCTCGGTGAATTGGGCGATCATCACCTCTCCCGAGTCAAGCTTTTCGGAGTGATGAAACTTGGTGTCCGTTCCTCTTGTCAACCCGATGACATTCACGCTATCCTCAATGGCTTTGATTACGACAAAATCATTCAGAATCTTTTTTTCATTCATTTTTTCCTGCCCCCATGTCCTTAGTCTTTAATGAATGCCAGCACTTCAGCTCTAGTACGGTGATCCTTCGCAAACGTTCCCCTTACAGCGGAAGTCACTGTTTTAGATCCGGGTTTTTTTACACCGCGCATGGTCATGCACATATGTTCAGCCTCTACTACAACCATTACACCATGTGGCTCGAGCTTTTCCATTATCGAGTCAGCAACTGTAGAAGTGATGCGCTCTTGAAGTTGCGGACGCTTCGATACAGCCTCAACCGCCCGTGCCAATTTACTTAGGCCAGTCACTTTTCCGTTTTTCGGAATATATGCTACATGGGCTTTCCCGTAAAAAGGGACTAAATGATGTTCACATACTGAGTAAAACGGAATATCCTTTACAAGTACGAGTTCTTCATGGTCCTCCCCAAAAACAGTATCGAAATATTCCTTTGGATCCTGATTAAGTCCAGAAAAAATTTCTTCATACATTCTGGCTACACGGCTAGGAGTATCCAGCAGTCCTTCCCTCGTTGGGTCTTCCCCTACAGCTTCAAGAAGCATTTTAACCGCTTCTTCTAATTTGGCATGATCAACATTAGCCATTTTTTGTACCTCCTAAAAAATCAATAATATTATGTATTCAGATAAAAAATCCAAGGCGTTGCACCCGGATATCGATAATTACGATTATTAAAGCGCCCCATTCCCCCATACATTGACGGCCTTTAAGGCAGTTTCGTCGGAAGCTGTATTCGGATGGTCATTTCCTTGTGGCGGATTTACCATCTGTTAGCGTTTCAAAAATATTCACTGTCTTTTATATTATCACAGATGGAAATTAAGAAGCAAAAAAAGGACCGCGTTTTCACGCGGCCCTTTTCGGTTAAGCACCCGTATGTAATGGTAGAATTACTTCACTGCATCTTTCAGCGCTTTACCGGGTTTGAAAGCTGGCACTTTGCTAGCTGCAATTTCGATTTCGTCACCAGTTTGTGGGTTACGGCCTTTACGAGCCGCACGTTCACGAACTTCAAAGTTACCAAAACCAATCAATTGGACTTTATCACCGTTTTTTAGAGCTTCTAAGATTGTATCAAAAACAGCATCAACAGCTTTTGTAGCGTCTTTCTTAGAAATTTCAGTTGCTGTAACAACTTCATTAATTAATTCTGTTTTGTTCATGCCATTCACCTCCTCCCAAAAGGGATCTTTATAAAAAATCATTATTACAACACTATAATAGTGATTTGATATTAGTTTCGGTCAAAAAATTTTCATTCCCTGGCAATCATGGATTACCAAGCCCGAATAATTTCCAAATAATTCATCCGGAAACCTATAAATAGGTTGAAATCGCTGTTATAACGCGTTTTCTGTATGTAGATTATCACAAATCCTATTAGCTTAGCAAGGGAATTCAAAAAATAATGGGAATCTTTTCATTAATAATTGTATATATTATAAATTTTGTCTTTCGCTATTCATCATTTCCCTTTTTTATAGAAATTAAACTTATTATATTGCTGAAAATCGCTTAACCACAGGGTTTTTTTAAGATTATACTAAATAACGGCAGATCATTTCAAATATTAGCATTCATAAATGGTATTTTTTCTGCGATCCTGCCGTTCATCCCATGCAAAAAGACCAATCCATAAATGGAGTTGGTCCAGCTTTTAAACGTTTTCTATAAGATGATGGCAATCAATCCCCCACTGCCCTCATTAATGATCCTCTCCAGTGTTTCTTTCAATTTATAGCGCGCATTGTCTGGCATCATCGCTAATTTCACTTGTATGCCTTCCCTTACATAAGAACTTAGGCTTCTGCCAAAAATATCGGAGTTCCAAATGGAAAGTGGATTGTCTTCGAAATCCTGCATCAGATACCGGACTAATTCCTCACTTTGCTTTTCCGTACCGATGATTGGCGAGAACTCGGATTCGACATCGACCTTGATCATATGGATGGAAGGAGCTACGGCTTTTAGCCTGACACCGAACCGGGCTCCCTGACGGATGATTTCCGGTTCATCAAGACTCATATCGTTAAGGGATGGGGCTGCAACACCATATCCAGTTTGTTTGACCATTCTTAATGCATCGGCCACCTGATCATATTCTGCTTTAGCATACGCAAAGTCCTGCATCAATGATAACAGATGATCCTTGCCCCGGATCTCTACACCGACAATTTCCTTCAAGATTTCATCATAGAGTTCATCTGGGGCGTATAGGTCTATTTCTGCAACACCCTGACCCATCTCAATGCCTGCAAGCGCGGCACGGTCAATGAACTCGAATTCATTGAAATGACCGACTACACGATCCACATCCCTCAAGCGTTTAATGTCCTTGACGGTCTCTTTAACCGCGTCCTGGTAACTTTCCCTCAACCAATGATCCTCGCGCAGAACCATTACCCAGCTCGGGAGATTAACATTGACCTCAAGGACAGGAAACTCGTACAGGGCCTCGCGCAGTACGCTATAAACATCCGATTCCCGCATTCCTTCGACACTCATGGCCAATACAGGGATATCATACTTTTCCTGCAGGGATTCCTTCAGTGCTACCGTATTCGGGTGGTGGGGCTGAACGGAATTGACAATCATGATAAATGGTTTGCCAACCTCCTTCAATTCTTCGACAACCCTTTCCTCGGCCTCTAAATAATCACTTCGCGGAATTTCTCCTATCGATCCATCCGTCGTAACGACTACACCTAATGTGGAATGATCCTGAATTACTTTGCGAGTACCGATCTCAGCCGCTTCATTGAACGGAATCGGTTCTTCATACCAAGGTGTGTGAATCATGCGGGGACCATTTTCATCTTCATACCCTTTAGCCCCTGGTATTGTATAACCGACACAATCGACTAAACGGATGTTCACGTCGAGGCCTTCAGCTACTTGAATCGATGCTGCCTGATTCGGTACGAATTTTGGTTCCGTCGTCATGATCGTCTTTCCGGCTGCACTTTGAGGCAATTCATCCTGTGCCCTGGCACGGTCCGCTTCTGACGGTATATTCGGAATGACGACTAGCTCCATGAATTTTTTAATAAATGTGGATTTCCCTGTCCTGACGGCACCGACCACCCCCAAGTATATATCGCCACCGGTCCGTTCAGCTATATCTTTAAAAATATCTACCTTTTCCAAGGTATCCCCTCCCGAATTAGAGTTTTGGGATTTCGTTTATCCATTTGCATTTATTTAGGACACTATATATCTATGATGTTGTCCTAAAAATTTATTCCAATTATTTCCCTGGTTCAATCCCTTCCTCCACCAGAAATTTTATATAAGGGTTGTTATTTTAAAAGTAAGATGAAATAAAGATAAATGAAATAACCCTTCCCCTACAATATATTTTGCAGAAGAAGGGTTATGCCTATTTTGTAAGAAATATTGGATTATTTGTTTTTCCATCAATTGTATATGGCAATGAATAGGCAGGGACGAACTCCGAACTCTGAACCAGCAGTTTCCGGATATCTTCACCTTGCTTAATTTCCCCCTCATGCTTCTTCAATGCCTCAAGTAAATCCGGGGTATAATCAACAAAAATACTGCCTTGACCATCGACTACAAGATATAAGTCTTTTTGTGAAAATGGGCTCGTGACCGTCGGAGCTTCCTTCAGGCCCATTTTTTCATAATCAAGAGTGAAGACATTATCGGATAACCTTTCCTTAAATGGCGGATATCCGTTGCTTTGCTGATAAGCAGTCAATCTCAAGGAAACATCCTGAATCTTCTGCGCCATCCTGACATCCAACAGCTTTACAGTCGGATCCTTTTCAACATTTACGAGGATGTATTGAAAGACGCCTCCCGATTCAAAGGCATTGTCTGGCGGTTCAGCCATATACCTCGGTGAAATCTTAGAAAATTTTATGACATATTTTTGATAAATCGGTGTTTCAGCGTCTTTTGTAACGATGGGCAGTATGCCGCCCTCATCTTTCTGAAATTGGTCCACTGCACTTTGGACTGATTGTATTTGCTCTTTATAAGGCAGTTGGTTTTGCATTTTTTGCTTTTCCGGATATAAGCAGCCAGATAATGATACAGAGATGCATAATAAACATAATATTTTGAAAAAATTTCTCATCATTTCTCCTCACCTATCAAGTGGTTGGCCCGCTAAGAACAACGATAAGGATGATCAAGCCGGCCAGAATCATAAGTATGTATGCGATAATTGCTGTCAAGACTCTCCAAAAACCTTTTAATTTATAGCGGCTTAAGTAGATTAGAAATATAGAGATAACCATAAAGCCCATAGCTATAAAGGATATCCACATTTTTTGCAGAGCAGGTGTCATATCTTCATCACTCCTTTTTCCAGAAATTATTATAACATACCAAATTACGTTAAAGGAATTAAATCCTTGTCCAATCTGTGTAATTCCCGTTTTCATGACTCATTTTTCTTGAAAAAAATTTCTGAGGAGCAGTTATAAAACAAAAATATGTAAGTAATCCCCATACCATCTCCCTCCAATTCAAAAAAACAGCCCCAAAGGCTGTTTTTCTGCTTACATAAATTAAGATTGCAGCGTCGGCAAGACTTCTTTAAACGCTTTAATGACTGTATCGACTTCATCCAACTTAATAGTCAATGACGGCTCAATCCTTATTGTTTTGGAATTTATGAGCGTACCTGCTACCAAGATGCCTTTATCAAAGAGGGCTTTTGAGAATTCATAACCCACTTCATCTTTATGGAACTCAATACCGATCATCAAACCTTGACCGCGGATTTCCAAAACCTTATCTTTGTGCTCATCAGCCACTTCCCTTAACCCATTTAAGAAGTATTCACCAACTTCTGCAGCACGCTGCGGTAAGTTTTCTTCCAAAAGTACGTCGATCGTCGCAATGGCCGCAGCACAAGCTAGTGGATTTCCGCCAAATGTCGTAGTGTGCATGAATGGATTGTCGAACCAGCTTTTAAACACTTTCTCATTGGCTACAACAGCCCCTGCAGGCATTACCCCGCCGCCAAATGCTTTTGCTAAACAAATAATGTCCGGAACAACATCATATAGCTCGGAAGCGAACATTTTACCAGTACGGCCCATTCCAGTTTGCACTTCATCCAATATTAATAACGCATCATATTCGTCACATAATGCCCGAACTTGCTTTAAATAACCTTGCGGAGGAAGGATGACCCCACCTTCACCCTGGATTGGCTCCAATAGTACAGCAGCAACATCTTCACCGACCAACGCACAACTTTCAAACGTTTTTCTCATCATATCCACATCACCAAAAGGTACATGACGCACACCTGGGATCAATGGAATGAACGGTTTTCTGAACATGCCTTTTGCCGTTGCCGATAGTGAACCAAGGCTTTTTCCATGAAATGATTTTGTCGTGGAAATGATCGTGTGTCGGTCACTGTACATTTTGGCCAGCTTAAGTGCAGCCTCCACGCTCTCGGTACCGCTATTCGTAAAGAACGAGTATTTTAGATCTCCCGGCGTGATTTCGGCAAGGATCTTGGCGAGCATTGCGCGTAATGGATCAAGTAAGTCCTGGCTATGAAGGGCTTGTCTTTGCAATTGATCGGTTACAGCCTTTACAACTTTTGGGTTACGGTGGCCTACATTATAAATTCCAAATCCACCTAAACAATCAATATATTTTTTTCCATTTACATCCGTAAAACAGGAATCTTGATCAGACCACTCAACCGAAGCGAATTGTGTGTCTTTAGTGACCGTCTTGCGGTATTCCAAAAACCCTGGGTTTACATGGTCACGGAAATTCTCGACCGTTTCTTTTGTTACCCACTGTGCATCTTCTTTTGAAATTTCTTTTTGTTCGATTAATTGAAGCACTTTTTTAATATAATCTTGGGTTGCTGATTGGTTAGTTTGAGTGTTTTTACTTTCTACGTTAATTGACATTTTTTAATCTCCTTTTTTTATAACTTTAGTGGATGGTTAATTAAGATTGCTTTTTTTTGAAACTTTGATGCTTACCTCCCTTTTTTCTTATACTTATTAATCAAGCAAGAACCATGCCAAGTTAATTAACCATTAAAATCGCATTTCTTTTTGATAAGTCACTCCGATTCTATGCAAATGTGCATAGAGTTATTTCACTTTGCATAATCATCTTGAAAATAATCAATAGCTCCCCTAATGCCGTCAATAAAAATAAAAGCCGTTGACAAGTGATTTGCATCACTTGCAACGGCTTTTATTTAAAATGCATTGTTTTCGATTTTCTTATTCTGTTCAGCTAACACTTTTTGATACTTCCTGCTCACTGACGATTGACTTATCCCGAGCGCTTTAGCCGCTTTGGTCGTGGTTTTATACTGTTTCATGGCAAGCATGATCAATTGTTCTTCGACATGATCCTGTGCTTCCTGCAGTGGAAGAATTCTCGTAATGATGGGTTTCGATTGTTTAAAGTCACTGCCCACAGGTATGAACCTTTGAATGAAGTCAGCATCGATCGTCTCTTCATCTGCAGAAACAACCAATCTTTCAATCATGTTCTGCAACTCACGAATGTTCCCCGGCCAGGTATAGACTTCCAGTATATTTAATGCATCGGGGGAAAAGTGGTAATTCCGCTGATACCTTTCATTCAGTTTTTGCAGGAAATGAAAGGCTAGCGGCGGTATATCCTCCGGCCTCTCCCTTAAAGGGGGCACATGTATGGGGATGACGTTCAATCGATAGAATAAATCTTCTCTGAACGTGCCCATCTCGACCATTTTTTCCAGACTCTTATTCGTGGCTGCAACAATTTGAACATCAATGGAAATGGGCGTGGTGCTGCCAATCGGAATCACTTCCTGTTCCTGTAGGACCCGCAGCAGTTTGACTTGCAGATGTATGGGCATGTCACCCACTTCATCAAGGAATAAAACACCTTTATTGGCCTGTTGAAAGTATCCTACCTTCCCATTTTTATCTGCTCCTGTAAAGGAACCCTTCGTATAGCCAAACAATTCACTTTCGAGGAGGTTTTCCGGAATCGCCCCGCAATTTATCTTCAGGAAAGGCCGTTTAGATCGCCTGCCCATTTTATGAATGGCCTCGGCTATCACTTCTTTACCTACTCCCGACTCCCCATTGATTAATACAGTAGATGAAAAATGAGCGATTTTCTTGACTTGGCTGATTATCTGCTCCATTTTAGGACTTGCAAAAACCAACTCTTTATAAAATTGATCTTGTTTTTTGAAAGAGTCCAGTTCTTTCCTCATTTCATTTAATTCCGATTTCAATTGGGTCGTTTCCGTTATATCCCTTGATGCAATGACTATTCGATCTATATCGCCTTTTTCATTAAACACAGGGGTGCCCACGGATAGGACTTTCTTATTCATTTTCGTATCCTGGACAACCGATACTTTCTTTTTTTGGTCAAGGACTAACCGGGTGACCGAAGGATTAAAAATCCCTTCATCTTCTAATTGCAAGAGATTCTTCCCTATATAATCTTTTAAGTCCTTCCCCCAGAATCCTGAGATGATGCTGTCACTATAGCGCAGCAGCTCTCCTTTTTGATTGACTACAAGTATTTCATCATAGATATTCGCCAAAATGGCATTCAAGTCTTTATTCGAGCTTTTTATCAATTCTATTTCCATGGCCATTTCTTCAACCATTGGTAAATCCTGAACGATGATGATCAGGCCTTCGACTTCTTTTTCATGGTTCAGAATCGGGCTATAGTCGACAAGCACACTCATGACATCAGTAATCTCCAACTGATTCAGAATACTGCTCCTGCTGGCAAACACGCTATGTATATGCTGCTTATTGAAGATGTTCGCAGCAGGTTCATTAATGACTTGATCAGAAGGCTTTTTTATCATCTTCAAGCCTGATTCATTAAAGTTCACGATATTTTTTTCTTTATCAGCCACAAAAATCCCCATAGGAATGGAGGTTAAAATCACATTTAGCAGGTCTAAATTTTGTTTGCTGTCCTGCTTGAATAATTCAGCTAATACATCTTCCCTTTTTACATAACCGGTTAGCAGGCCATCATCCGTTTTTATCAGTACGATAGGTTCACCTATAATTTGAAACAGATGCGGCAAGGAAATGTTAGGGTGCAATTTACAGACATTATCAATCGAAAAAGCATACTGTAAAAGCTGATCGACTGTCGTTATTTTTTCATTTAACGGGAGGTCATCCATGCGGATATACGCAAACACTTGATTCTCTTTCATAAGAAAGAAGAAAGGTTCCTGTATCTCATGAATTTTTTGGTCTGAAAATGTAGGCTGATCAATTGTTATAGTTATGAATGGTCTTATTTTATCATCCGGAATAGATAACACATTTTCACTCTCCTTTTGTAACCTAACCTATATTTTATCACAATTCTGAATTGCAAGATAAAAAATAACATGCACCATTACCCAATTTCGATCATTTACCTTTATTCGTTCCACAACAAAAGGGTCCTTTAACGGACCCTTTTGACTTAAAAATATGGAATGCACCTTAGATTTATTTTATATAGGACCGCTCACTTTTTCTTAGCCTTTAGCATACCCCTGCTGGTTATGATTCGAGGATGGCCGTCCTCGCCCTGGGCGCTTTTTATAAAAATAGGGAGGCTTCCACCATACCGTCACTTCTCCTTGTCCCGTATGAAATATCACAGATGGATGAAACGATGAATATGCCCCTGACAAGACGTCGAAATAATCAGTAAACTCAGCGCCGATGCATAATCGGGTACAGATGTAATGCTATAAAGAAAATACGGAACAACAATTAATTGACCCATTCAAATGAATGATTAAATTCATCTGTATCGACTTACCTGCAAGGAAACAACCGGAATATGGATTAATGGATTTTTTTCGTATACCCATATACCAAACCTGCCGAGGGAAGGATCTTTCCATAACTGCACGCTGTGAAAAGCATCACCATAAAAGCAAGCCAGCAGGCTCCCGGAACCATACCAAGTGACATATTCATGCTCATAAGTACTAACACAAGTCGCTGACGCCATGAACGATCATAGAACAACAGGCAACGCCCTCTTCATTTTCCCATCAGCCATATAACAACCACCCTTGTTTCATGAATACAATAGATTCACTGTGCTTTTTCGAAACGGAATAGCGGAGGGGATTCCGTAAACCATTTTGTCCGATACAGAAGATAGCCAATCCCAATTACCGCCCAGACAATCCCTAAAATCAAGGAACTCATCTCGAGATTAAGCCAAAGGATGAAGACCGAAGCCGCGCCTAAAACCGGGGAAAGAATAGTTGAAAGAAATCCTTTAATCGTTCTGAAGCTTTTGTTTCTTATTGCGTGGACGATTACGCAAATATTCACGAAGGTAAAAGCGATTAAAGCCCCAAAGTTTATGAGGGAAGTGGCCGTAACCAAATCAAGGAATAAGGCAACCAATGATATGGACCCGACAAATATGACATTAAAAAATGGCGTGTTATATTTGGGGTGGATAAACCCAAATAGTTTTTTCGGGATCATTTGGTCACGCCCCATGACATATAGCAACCTAGAAACACTAGCATGAGATGCAAGACCGGAGGCAAGGGTACCGCATAAGGTTCCTGCTAGAAAGAAAGCCTGAAATAACTTCCCGCCAACGAAAAGGGCAATTTCCGGAGAAGCTGCTTCAGGATCGCTAAAAAGGGAAATATCCGGGAAAAATAACTGTGTAAAGAATGATGCCGTCACAAATAATCCCCCTCCGATAAGGGCAGTCAAAAAGATGGCCCGTGGTACCGTTTTGGATGGATTCGATGTTTCTTCCGATAAAGTAGTGACTGCGTCAAACCCCAAGAATGAAAAACAAAGGATTGTAGCACCAGATATGAGCGTCGACATTTCCAAATGTGGCCCGATGAATGGCTGAATCGACAAGACCTCTCCAGTGCCTTCTCCACCCATGACCCCTTTAACCACAAGTGCCACAAAAATAACGATGACCAACATTTGAAAAAAAACAAGGAAGCTATTAAAGTTGGCTGCAAGATTAACATTGAATAAGTTAATGAATGTCATTAAAAGGACAAATGCCACCACCCATATCCATGGATATACTTCCGGAAATAGAGCAGTTAAGTATATTTTTGTTAAAATGCCGTTCACCATCGGTAAAAATAAATAATCTAGTAAAGAAGACCACCCGACAAGGAAGCCTAAATGTGGGTTAATCGTTTTTTGTGTGTAAGTATAGGATGAACCTGCCTGTGGATAGATTTTCACCATTTTTCCATAACTGGCTGCAGTAAACAACATCGCTGAAAGAGCAATGACATATGCGGTTGGCACATGCCCCCCCGTTTTTTCGGAAACTATGCCGAATGTATCAAAAACAACCATCGGCGTCATATATCCAACACCAAGCAATACGATATGCCATAAATTTAAAGACCTTTTCAGTTTACCTGTTTGCATGTATCATTCCCCTTCCTTTTTTAGCGAGAAAAGTAAACAAACTTTTCTGGCCTCCCTAATAATTTTTGGTCATATTACACTTCGCAATTTTCATACCAAAAAAAATAGTCGATTTTTAACCAAAAACAAGGAAATATGTAGAATGATTTATGCAATAATGAATAATCTATTCAAATAATCATAAATTAATTGAAATCCGATGATTTTTTGACCATAAAAAAAAGCAGAAGATATCTGGATATCTTCTGCTCATTTGACTAAATCCCCCGTGCCGAGGTCAAATTACTAGTTTACTTTCGTTGCATTGTATGCTGATACACGGCAAGGCGCATCATCAAATGCCTAATTTAATGAAATTCTTTTATGAAAACCAACAAATTGGAGGTTAATCCTGCTGCCTGCTATCCAATATGTTATAAAGTTCTTCCATCTCATTCGTTTTTGAACGATTCATCAAAAGGTCAACAGCCTTTTTCACTTCTTCCGCATTGAATAAAACATCGTACAAGGCTTCTGTGATCGGCATGTTCACTTCGTACTTTTGGGCTAGTTGATAGGCAGCTTTGGTGGTTCTGACACCTTCAACGACCATACCCATGTTTTCCAAAACTTCTTCAAGCTTTTGCCCTTTACCAAGCATATTCCCAGCTCTCCAATTACGGGAATGAACGCTTGTACATGTGACGATCAAGTCGCCAATCCCAGCTAAACCTGAAAACGTTAATGGGTTAGCCCCCATGGCCACCCCTAGACGGGATATTTCTGCCAATCCCCGTGTCATTAATGCAGCCTTGGCATTATCCCCATAGCCTAAACCATCCGTAATGCCGGCAGCCAAAGCAATGATGTTCTTCAATGCCCCTCCGATTTCAACACCAACCATGTCCGGATTTGTATATACACGGAAATTATTATTGATAAAGATGTCCTGAACCCTTTCGGCAGCCTTCATATTCTTTGAAGAAACGGCAACTGTTGTCGGGTGACGGAGACTTACTTCTTCAGCATGGCTCGGTCCTGAAAGAACCACTATATCCTTAAGCCATTCAGACGAAGAGACTTCTTCAATCATTTCCGATATACGAAGCAGTGAATCAGGTTCAATTCCCTTACTCACATGAACGATTGTCAATGGTTTATCATGAGCCTCTTCAATCTGACCAAGCACTTCCCTGTAGGCTTTGGTCGGAACTGCCAAAATAATTATTTCAATCCCGGCCAGCGCTTCCTTAAGGGAAGAATAACCTTTAATCCCCAAAGGCAATTCAATACCAGGCAAGTATTTTTCATTCGTATGATTTTGATTTATTTCATTGATTTGTTTCTGATTATGTCCCCACAATCTCACTTCATGCTGGTTATCGGCAATTACGAGCGCTAAAGCAGTTCCCCAGCTCCCAGCTCCAATCACTGCGATACTTTCTTTATCCTTCACCATGATATAACCACCTTTACTATTTTCTCTGGCGTCCAAAAATTCGTATTGGTGTTCCTTCAAAACCAAAGGCATCCCTAATTCGATTTTCTAAAAATCTCTCATATGAGAAATGCAATAACTCAGGATCGTTAACGAATACAACGAAAGTTGGCGGCTTGATCGCTACCTGAGTCGTATAATAAATTTTCAAACGGTTGCCATTATGAGTCGGTGTCGGATTCATCGCAACCGCATCCATGACCACTTCATTCAAGACATTTGTCTGAACCCGGATAGCATGATTCTCACTAGCTTGATCAATGACCGGTATTAAGGTATGTGTCCGTTTTTTCGTTAAGGCAGAAAGATAAATGATTGGCGCATAATCCAAGAATAGGAAATGGGCACGAATCTTTTCTTCAAAATCCTTCATCGTTTTTTCATCTTTCTCGATGGCATCCCACTTATTGACAACGATGATGACAGCCCTACCCGCTTCATGGGCATATCCGGCAATTTTTTTATCCTGCTCACGAATACCTTCTTCTGCGTTCAGGACCACAAGAACAACGTCTGAACGCTCAATTGCCCTTAATGCACGAAGTACGCTATATTTTTCCGTACTTTCATACACTTTACCTTTTTTCCGCATCCCTGCTGTATCAATAATGACATATTCTTTGCCATTATATTTATAAGGAGAGTCAATCGCGTCGCGTGTCGTACCTTCTATATCACTTACAATGACACGTTCTTCACCTAACAATGCATTGACCAGAGATGATTTTCCTACGTTCGGTCTTCCAATCAAACTGAATTTAATGACATCATCTGCATAATCCTGGCCGCTGAAATTAGGGAAATGTTTGGCCGCTTCATCCAGAAGGTCACCAAGACCAAGTCCATGAGACCCGGAGATCGGGAATGGATCCCCAAAACCTAATGCATAGAAATCATAAATTTGATCTTTCATTTCTGGGTTATCGACTTTATTTACTGCAAGGACAACTGGCTTTCTCGATTTATAGAGTATCTTAGCTACTTCTTCATCTGCAGCCGTTACACCTTCACGACCATTCGTCATAAAAATTATCACATCAGCTTCGTCGATGGCAATTTCAGCCTGCTGGCGGATTTGTTCCAGGAACGGCTCGTCACCAATATCAATTCCACCTGTATCAATAATGTTAAAATCATGTGTCAACCATTCACCAGAACTATAAATCCTGTCCCGGGTTACTCCAGGAACGTCTTCGACAATCGAAACCCGTTCTCCAACTATTCTATTAAAGATTGTCGATTTTCCCACGTTCGGACGACCGACTATCGCAATTACCGGTTTTGGCATTGCTATTCACCCTTTCTGCTACTATATCTCTGTCAAAGTCACGAAATTCATGAATGCATATATTACGGTTGCTTTGCATTATTGATTTTCATCATTTCCTTTTAAAGGAAAAGGCTGTATCTATAATCATTTAAAGGAATCTTTCATCAGTAAGAAAATCCTAACTGATGTTCAGTTAAACTCATCAAGTATTCACGGGCAGTTTGTCCACTTGACGCCCCGGTTCCAAAAGTGACGCGAAGCCAAACCCCTTGCATGCTCAAACTTGATTATAAACAGCCCAAAAAAATGAAGAAAGCTTCGACATACGGCTTCCTTTTTAATTGTTTAGAGCATTTTACGATTTATCTACAGACCTCTAACTATCCTATAGTAACAAATTTCTCGCCAATCAACAATGATTGTATGAATAAAAGCCTTCCAATTCCATTTGATTCCATCTATACATCTGCCTTTTGATAAAGAGGCTAATACTTCCTACCATTTTTCCCTATACTCTTCATTGATTAAAATTCTCTTTTCCTTGTTTCGATAAAAATCTCGATTGGGATATTAAATAAATGTATTGGCCAACCATTTCCAATATTCTCCACAGTATGTTTGCGCCCAGAACCAGAACTGCATTATCATGCCATGCATAAGCAAGGCCCACATAAGGTAAAGAGTGGTAAGCAAGTAATCCAGAATATATGATATCTCCCATGATCATCCCAATTAAAAGGACGAACAATCGATGTTTCCAATTTTTAAAAAGTAATAGGATAAGATAATTCAGGAAAATACACAAAAGATAAGAGGGCTTCATGATGAGCCATATCGGATCAAGCAAAGAAAAAAGTTGAAAGCTGGCATAAGCAAGAGTGATAATAAGACTTCCGCTGATCAGTTCCATCATCTTGAGGATTGATTTCTTCCTAATATATACACACATTATAAAGAAAAGGTACGGACCGCTTAAATGAACGGAAATTAATGGAGCCTCCAGTTTGTAGCCCGCTAATACCATAATGGCTAATAGATGAAAAAGAAAATCAAAACGAAAGGGAACCGTTTTCGGAATAAAAAACATGACAATGACCCAAACTATCCATGAAATCCAATAAAATATAATTCCATCCATACAGCGTCCCCCTTTTAGGAACATTATGGCTTGTTTATTCAAAGTATAAACATAAAGCACGGCATTTAATGAGGAAAACCGTCCCCCTATCAATTAAAAGGAGGTGTGAACATGGGAAAAGATCGGCAAGAGAAGAAATTGAAAGAAAGTAAACGCGTGGAGTCTGACAGGGACCAATCACTGGGTCATAAAGGGGCAACAAGGATGGAAGGCCCTGAAGAGGCACGAAAAAGGAATAGTTAAGTCTTCCCTGAACAAAAAGAAGCATCTCAATTTGTTTCAATTGAGATGCTTCCCTTTGTGGTCATTCATTTAGCATACGCCGAACAATCAATGCCTCTTTGAGATAACCAATGATAGGTATTTCCTTTGATGACTAATTTTGATTTCCTTAGTTCTTGGATATTATCGCACCCGAGTGCAGTCATGATGACCTTCAAATCTTCATGTATGTAATGTATTTCTTTAATCAATTGTTCCAAGCCCAACTCTTTATAAATCTTGAGGAAATATCCGGCCAATCCGACCCCTTTGGCTCCTAATGCCAGGCTTTTTGTAATTTCCAAAGGGCTTTGAATGCCACCAGACCCAATGACTGAAAGCTGTGGTGAAACATTAACAGCTTCGACAATCGAAGCAGCTGTCGGTATGCCCCATTCATTAAAATATCCGAGTATTTTTGCTCGTCTTTCATTCTCAATTTTAGCAAAATTCGTTCCGCCAAACCCGCCTACATCAATGATCGAAACACCCACGGAAAGTAATTGCCGCACCGTTTCCATACTCATCCCAAATCCAACCTCTTTTACGATGACAGGAATTCCGATCGTACTGTTGATTTTTTCTATTCTCGAAAGGGTACCCGCAAAATCCCTATCCCCTTCAGGCATCGTCAATTCCTGGATGACGTTAATATGAATCTGAAGGGCGTTGGCCCCGATCATTTCGCTTGCTCGCTTAGCCTGTTCGACTGTTGCTTCTCCACCGAGATTACCAATCAACACGCCATCAGGATTTTCCTTCCTTACAACTTTAAAAGAAGCTTGCTGGCCAGAATCCTTGATGGCTGCCATTTGCGATCCTACCGCCATGGCGATTCCTGTTTCCCGTGCTGCAATGGCTAGGTCACCATTCAATTTTTCGGTTTCAGGGCCTCCGCCTCCGGTCATGGCATTTATAAAAATTGGCGAACTTAATTCAAGTTCGCCAACTTCTGCTGTGAGGTTCACATTATTCAAGGAAATACCTGGTAAGCTTTGGTGAATAAACGAAATATCTTCTAGCCCGGTTTTATTTTGCTGTCCTGTCTTTAGCGCAAATTCTATATGATCTAATTTTCGTTGTTTTCTCTCCAAGGCCATCACCATTATTATTTTATTTGAGTTTTTTCAATTGATCACCGATCATTTCACCTAGCTGAAAGCCCTTCGATTCCTCTGGGAGCTCATAATCTGATGTGTTGTAATTGGACTGAGGTTCTTCAAGTTCCTTAATGCTCAATGATAGACGTTGATCCGTTTCATTGACTTCCAGCACTTTCACTTTGACAGACTGGCCTTCTTTAAGTACTTCTTGCGGGGTGGCAATATGCTTGTGCGAAATCTGTGAAATATGGACAAGTCCTTCTACCCCTGGAAAAATCTCCACGAATGCACCGAAAGAAACAAGGCGTTTCACGGTACCTTCCAGTGTAGAGCCTTTGGCCGCTTTTTCTGCAATTCCTGCCCAAGGTCCCGGAAGGGTATCCTTAATGGAAAGTGAAATCCTTTCATTATCACGATCGATGGATAGCACTTTCACCTGTACCTTATCCCCTTCTGAAACGACATCGGATGCCTTGTCGACATGCTGATGGGAAAGCTGGGAAATGTGGACAAGGCCGTCTACGCCCCCAATATCCACGAATGCACCAAAATCGGTAATCCTTTGGACCAAGCCTTCAAGCACTTGCCCGCTTTCAATCTTATCTAAAACGTTTGCTTTTTGCTTTTCCTTTTGGTCTTGGACCACTGCCCGATGTGAGAGGATTAAGCGATTCTTGTCTTTCTCAAGCTCAACGATCTTGAATGTTAAAGTTTTGTTTTTGTAATCAGAAAAGTCTTCAACGAAATAGTCTTCTACTAGAGAAGCTGGAACAAAACCACGTACGCCTAGATCTACAACAAGCCCGCCTTTGACGACATCTTTAACTTCTGCCTCAAATACGTCTCCATTTTCAAATTTCAATTCCAGGTCATCCCATGCTTTAAGAGCATCAATTTTACGTTTTGATAGAATGAGAGCTTCTTCTTCGACTTTAATGACTTCCAACTCCAATGCATCACCTTCCGAAACGGCATCTGACGCCTTTTCGACATGCAGGCTTGAAAGCTCACTGATGGGTATGATCCCATCCGTCTTGCTGTTTTCCACATCGACCATGACCTGTTTTTCTTCTACCTTTGAAACGGTTGCCCTAACTTGATCCCCAACTTTGTAATCGTTCACTTCTACCTGGTTCATATCTTCTGTCATTACTAACTCCTCCTTAACCCATGACTGATCAGCAAATTTCCTCTTCATCGGCCACATATTTTATTTAAAGTGGTTCAATAAAAACACTTTCCCAATAAAGATAAAAACAGTTTTTTTAGAGTAATAAAGTTATATTCCTTTTAATCTGCAATAAGGAACAATACCCTTATTTTATAAATTCTAACAAAATCAGAAAATTGTCAAGTATGAAGGACTATTTATGCTCGGAAATCAATTTCCGAATATGGTCCATGATGATTTTTGTAGCATCATCGGCTGATATTTTCTGTTCGCGATATTCGGTAAAATTTATTGGAGGACCGTAAACGACTTTCAACGGACGTAAAAATTTATACGGGCCGATGATTGCACACGGTATGATAACGGCATCAGAACGCAACGCGAAAAATCCAGCCCCCGCCAAGCCTTCTCCCAATTCACCAGTTTTGCTTCTGGTCCCCTCTGGAAACAGGCCAATCGCCTTGCCTTCCTTCAAAAGCTTCAAACCTTTTCTAAGGGATTCCCGATCGCTATTGCCCCGCTTCACGGGAAATGCATTTACTCTTGGTAATATACCCTTTAAAATAGGTGCTTGAAACAACTCTTCTTTAGCCATGAAATGGATATCCCTTGGAGATGTCATACCAACTATGGGCGGATCCAGATTATCAATGTGATTGGCACAGATCAATACTCCGCCCTCTTTAGGGAAATGTTCCTTTCCGAGCGCTTTAACCCTAAACGAAGGCATTAAAATGCCTTTTACTACGTTCTTGGCAAATGTGTAAAAATCCAATGTCATCTTTTCCTCTCTTCTATTAAAGACATGATTCTTTCTGCAACTTCCTGAATCGATAATGAAGTCGTATCGATTTCGATAGCATCCGCCGCCTTTTTCAGTGGCGATACCTCGCGTTCGGAGTCCAGTTTGTCCCTTGTTGCGATTTCTTCCCTTAATTTTTCGATATCTGATGGAAAACCTTTCGATATATTTTCCTGATGCCTCCGCTGTGCCCTTTCATCCACAGAAGCGATTAGAAATACCTTTACTTCGGCGTTCGGCAAAACATGCGTACCGATGTCCCTGCCATCCATGACGACACCGCCATTTTCACCAAAGGTTTGCTGCCTGCGAACCAATTCTTCCCGGATGCTCCGGTGCTTTGCCACTTCCGAAACGGAACCGGTCACTTCATTGTTCCTGATTTGGGCTGTCACGTCCTCATTATCCAAGAACACCAACTGTCCGTTTTCACTAGGTCTTAATTCGATTTCAGTATTGATGAGAACTTTTGATAATGCTTGTTCATCATCAAGAAGAATCTTTTGATTAAGAGCCTTATAGGTAAGGGCCCTGTACATTGCTCCTGTATCCACATATATGTAATTGAACTTTTCTGCGACAATTTTAGCAACCGTGCTTTTTCCAGCAGCAGCTGGTCCATCGATTGCGACTGATAATTTTTTTTCCATAAATCCTCCCAAGAATCCTACAATCATGCTGATTATTTAATACCCTTTCATTTTATCACAACTAACGGGAAAATCATTAATAAAAGGGATGTGCACTTTCAAAATAAACTTTGTTCTTTTTTTGATCGCTACAGCCATCAACGTTATCCTTTACCTGTAAATCTTCATACAAAAAAAGCGGATCACCGCTTTTACTTTTGGGTCCCATTGAATGTTTCAATGATTTTCGTATAATTATTGCTGGTGACACCTTCATACCTTGAGAGCTTGGTCAAATCAAAGATTTGATCCTCCCTGCTCAAAAGGAACTGGAAAACAAATAAGCAAGCCAATTGGATGATGATCACTTTAATTAATAGTCTTTCAAATGTTTTCATAAGCCGCACCCTCCATCCGTTTATATTAGCAGTATGGATGGAATCACTGTTTTTCATTCAATCATGTTAAACATACAAGCCTTTTTTCTTTAAATCCACCTGCTTTTCAAATATAAATCTCATTAATGTCTGTACATCATTTTTTGCAGGTTCAAGAAATTGGACGTGCAGCAGCATATTTCCATGCTTTTTCTCCGTAACGCGAATGACTTTGCTTTTCAGCCTTAAATAATGAATCTCACCTGATTTTAACGTAAGCGCCACCCACAGGTATAATTGCGAAACCGATTGAATATCAGTGCCTTTTAAAAGTCTTATCGAAGCTCCTCCTGCACTGATATCCTCCGTTAATGCACGAAAAGGGGTAAACTCGGAATGTTCTGGGTGAATGGCTGTATCCAAGGTTACATCCAGGCGCACGTATTGCCTCCGTTGGATTTTCACAAACGTTTCTGCTTCGGGCAGCAATAACTGCATCATGGGTATTCTACATTTCACTTTTCCAAGCACTTCTGAATCGAATACATAAACTGCCTGCTCTTCATTGGAAAATGTGACGTTGAACTGTGTCCCATCCATGAGAAATGCAATTTTTCCAGTCCCTACATTGATGGGAAAGTCGGTATAGACATAACCCGGTCCCATTTCGACAACCATACAATTGAACTTTTCTTTCTGTTGTGAGTATTTCGGTTCAAGCATTAATATATCCCCAATTTTAACCATCATCGTCCACGTCCTTTTTGATCGGAAGGAAACTGCATAATATCACCTATGATTTTCCCAAATAATCCAATAATCATTTAATTTATTATGTCATGAAATAATAAAAAGGGAAAGTGACTAAGCACATTTCCCTACAACTAATGATTCATGATCATAGTTTAAATTAAATTATATTCTCGTATACCGGTTCGGAATTCTTTAATTTTTCCACCTTTTCTTCTTGACCGGTATCTGCATTAATGAAAATACGGTAGGTATCATCTTTAATCGTACCGAGAAATTCATAACAAAGAACTTCTTCACCGATATCATTGATGATTAACGCCTTTCCTTCTTCCATTATTTTAACATTATTGTTAATTTTGTCTTTAGCTTCTTTCTCGGAAATATTCGGATTCCCTATTTCCCTGGTTTTATGTGATTTTAAATACTCGTCGGCTGAAAACCCTATAACGGATCCATCATCCAATGCAATTTTGACCTTGACTGAATCTGGATAAATCTTGACACCATTTTCTGATGTTACAAAATTCAATAATGCGATATTATCGTATTGAGCACTTTCAAATAAATCAAGTGAACTGAAATCATGTTCCTTTAAAAATTCTTCGGCTTTTGTATAGGCTTGATTCAAATCAATATTTGTTTTGTTCACGTCCCTATTATTGATATACCAAATGGGATAGCCGCCTTTTTTTGTTAAATCCATATTCAATTCGGTATCGGAATCTTTATCGAGGATGCTCACACTATAAAATCCAAAATCGGAACCTTTTCCGTTCTCTTCCACATTCACCTTCAAATTCTTGCTTTTTGAGTGTGCATAGTTTTTTGCCGTAGCAATTGCTTCTTCTTTTGTAATGGTTTTACCTTGCAAATTTTTGAAATTTTCATCCCTCTGTTGTGCAGAAGTAAAGGTCGGATTCATCTCATTCGTTTCCCCGTACCCAGATACTTTTTTCTCTACAGTCTTTAATCCGTCTATGATCGTGTTATCAGAATTTTCTTTCCCTGATGCAAGAGCCATTTCGACATCCATCCATCTTAAATTGTTTTTAAGGACTAGATACTGCACTTTTCTTAACTCGCCCTGGATGTCCCCTGCCTGTGTGTACAAGGATTGGAGAGTCGCATATTCCTTATCATTCAATGGTTCTTTTTCAAGATCACGTACCGCTGTTTTATAACTGAAGTCCGCAATTTTGGATAAAAATTCCTCTGTCTTATTAAAAGGAAGTAAGGTCAATGGCAACTGCCCGACATCACTTTGGGCTTCGGAAGTGATACGCCAAACATCTGTTAAAGCCGGACTTAATGAATAACGTGAATTCATAGCCAAAGTACTGCCGACCTTATCATGCAATATATCCACTTGATAGCTTAAATCATGAAAGGCTCGCTGATACGTATTTTCCGCATTGATTAATACTGCATTTTTTTCCTTATGTTCTTGATAGCCCCAGAATGCAGTTCCCGCAACAACTACAACAAGCAGGGCAATCACTATATTCCTGATCATTTCCCTTCACCTCTTTACTTACAAAAGATATGTTTTCCGATTCTTTTAATTTGTTCCCTTGACCAGATCCATTTGCTTGTTGCTGTATCGGGATTAAAGTAATATTCTGCATTACCGCTTGGATCCCACCCATTGATGGCGTCCACCACGGCTTCTTTCGCCCTTTCGTTCGGTGTCAGCCAAATCTGCCCATCCGCAACAGCCGTAAATGCCCCGGGTTCAAAAATCACTCCCGAAATGGTATTAGGAAAGGCAGCACTTTCCACCCTATTCAGAATTACTGCTGCAACAGCAACCTGACCAGTATATGGCTCCCCTCGTGCCTCCCCATAAACGGCATTGGCCATCAGTTGTATATCATTTTGAGAATATCCTCCTGGAAGATTGGCTGATGTCGTTTTTTTGGAAGGGGCATTTCCGGAAGCGGCCCCTCCGGACGTAGATCGATTTCCTTTCGCTTTTACCTGTTTTTCAATGGGGACTCCCCCATAATAGGTGAACTCGTTCCCTTTATTGATCTGTTCGTGAACAAATTGTTTATTGAAATTAGACGCTTTCGTCAACTTCTGTTTTGTTGTTGTCCCTGCCAAACCATCGATTGGAAGTCCGAAATCTTGTTGAAAGTTTCGAAGTGCCCAATAAGTGCCCCATCCATAGGCTCCATCAATCTTTCCATTATAGTAGCCGATGTTTTGCAGGCGTGCCTGCAGTTCAATTACATCATCCCCAACCGCACCTTTTTGAATGACTTGGCCCGAAAAGGCATTTGATCTTGTTTCCGGGTAAATTACGAAACAAATAGTTATACACGAAAACAGCAAAAGCCATTTCCATTTTGACGAAATTCCTTTCATCAAAAACACTCCTCTTTTTCTTGAATTAATGTAATTCTATTTTCTTCTTTACGGGTTTTTTTATTCCCAACATAAAAAAAACGGAGCGGGCAAAATATGCCAGCACTCCGTTTTGATAGTATTCGTCATTTGCTAAGGTAATGATTTTGTGAAAGTTTTTTTGCGTGAAAGTCAGACAACAAACGTGCTTTCTTTACTTTTTTCATGCCTAACCACCATAGATAAATCATGAATGGCATAATAAAGTACACCCAAAATTTTTGGGAAACTAAAATATAATCGTAAACCCCATGTAACGAAATCGGTATGATCAATGCCAATAATAAATAGACCCTATTATTCGAAGCCGAAAATTTCGCCTTGCCCAAATAATATCCCATGATCACACCGAACAAAGCATGACTGGATACAGGTAGTACCGCCCTAAGAAAAGCGTGTTCCACCCCGTTGGCCAACAGGTACAAAATATTCTCCATTGTGGCGAATCCAAGGGAAACTGCGGCTCCGTAAACAATCCCATCATATGGCTCATCGAATGCCACATGCTGATAAATAACATAAATGAGTATGAACCACTTGAAGAATTCCTCAAGCAGTGCAGCCCATAAAAAAGCATTTGCTAAATCAGTATCCAGGATATGTTCGGTTTCGAGCACATACTGTATGAACATAATCGGCAATACAAGAAATACACCGAATAAAAAAGTTTTGACCACAACCGATATCGGTTCGGTTTCATATTGATCTTTCAAATAGAAATAGCTCAGTAACGCCAATCCTGGCGCAATAGCAGCTGACAACATGACCAGCATTAGCTGACCCTCTTTTCATCTTCATTTCTTTAATCGTACCATGGAATGAAGAAAAACTGAATCCAAGAATAAAGTCTTCCAAATTTTATTTTATTCTTCAGTTCTTAAAGAAGGTCTCATCTATAAGGTTTTCGCTTGCCAGAATGACAGCTAACTTGATTCGAGCCTTCTTGCTGTCATAATCAGCACCTAATATCACACCGCGTTGTTTTAAATCAAATGCGCTGCCTTCATAATCATATGCGGGGTAAACTTTTCCTTCTTCTGCACTTGTGGTCATGATGATCGTAATTCCTTCATCGATTGCAGCTTGTATGGAAGTTACCATTACAGGGGTAACTTGTCCCCTTCCTACACCTTCGAGCACAATGCCTTTCGCACCATTTGCAACCGCAGCATCAATGAAGAGGCCATCAGCGCCTGTATGGCACTTGATGATATCCACCCTTGGGATAAGATTCTGAATATCATAACACTCCCTATGTAAAGGTTTTTGATAGATGCTAACGACATCATTGTCAATTATCCCCAAATATCCATAACCAAAAGATTCGAACCCCTGCAAATTGGAAGCATGAACTTTTTTGACATACTTTGCAGAATAGATCCGCTCATTAAAAACAACCACTACACCAACATCCCTAATAAGATCACTCGCAGCGCATAAAATCGAATTCCTTAGATTGGAATATACATCGGTGCCCACCTCATGAGGAGAACGCTGGGAGCCGGTTAATACGATAGGTCGTTGATCCTTACTCGTGACATCAAGGAAATAAGCCGTTTCCTCAAGTGTATCCGTACCGTGGGTCACGACGATTCCCGTAACATCTGGATCGTCCAATTCCTTTTGAATGGCTGATTTAAGCTGTAGCATTTTTTCAAAGGACATGGACATGCTTGAAATCTGGAAAAGATCAACCACTTTAACCTCGATATCTTTGGGCAATTCGCAAAGTGCTGCCAACTCATGGCCAGTCAATGCACCAGAGGCCAACATACCATTCACAGTTTCTTTACTGGCAATAGTCCCACCAGTGGTTATTAATGATATTTTTTCCATACGGTCACTGCTCCTCATTTAAATAATTCACTTTTCTTTAACAGCCAAATGATAGGCAATCAATCCACCATGAAACCTGCCGTTCTCGATGAAGATTTCGTTCGCATTATTTCCGGCTGCCAGAACCCCTGCAATATAAAGACCTTTAACGTTCGTCTCCATCGTTTCCTCATTATATGCTGGCCTTCCAGTCTCCTTATCAATAGTAATGCCCATTGAAGCTAAAAAGGAATGGTCAGGATGGTAACCAGTCATTGCAAATACAAAGTCATTTTTAATGACTTTTTCCTCATCCCCCACATGATAGATGACGCTGTCTTCCGTTATCCTGTCAACATTTGCATTAAATTCCATCTTGATGGTTCCATTGCGGACTAATGATTCAAATTCAGGAAGAATCCAAGGTTTGATACTTGGAGAGTACTCCGATCCTCTATAAAGGACTGAAACCCTTGCACCTGATTTGACCAATTCCAGAGCTGCATCCACACTTGAGTTTTTGCCCCCGATGACTGCAACATCACAATTGAAGTAGGGATGGCCCTCCTTGAAGTAATGAAACACTTTAGGGAGCTGTTCACCCGGTATGCACATATAATTAGGATGATCATAGTAACCGGTCGATATGATCACATGCAAAGCTGTATACTCCCCTTTGGATGTTTTGACTAAAAACTTCCCATCTTCACGTTTCTCCACCTTTTCCACTTTTTCGAATTTATTGACCCGCAATTCCTTCCTTCTGACTACCTCCCTATAATAGGCTAGGGCCTGATTGCGGACCGGCTTACGGTTTTCGATTATAAAAGCAATATCACCAATCTCAAGTTTTTCACTCGAACTGAAAAATGTTTGATGTGTCGGATAACGGTAAATGGAATCAACCACATTGCCTTTTTCAATGACCAAGGACTGTATTCCCACTTCTTTAAGAGCGATCGCAGCAGCCAATCCGCAAGGGCCCCCACCTATGATAATGACTTCTTCAACATTCATCTTTATTCCACTGCCTTTCCATGCACTATGTAATTCGTTCGTCCAAAAAATAAAAACTCCTATCAATACATGATAGGAGTTTTTACAAATCATTTCAATGATAATGCAATGAACATGATTTAACTATAAATCAATACTTGATTTGAATCTTTTAGATCCAACCACGGAAGCGAGAAGCTTCAGCCATTTTTCTTACGCCAATCATATAAGCTGCTAGACGCATATCAACACGTCTTGATTGTGCAAGTTCATAAATGTTATTAAAAGATTTTACAAGGATTTTTTCCAGCTTTTCGTCAACTTCTTCTTCAGACCAGTAATACCCTTGATTATTTTGTACCCATTCGAAGTAAGAAACCGTTACACCGCCAGCAGAAGCAAGGACATCAGGAACGAGTAGGATTCCGCGATCCGTTAGGATTTGTGTCGCTTCAATCGTTGTAGGTCCGTTAGCTGCCTCGACAACAATCGATGCTTTGATATCAGCAGCATTTTCTTCAGTGATTTGGTTTTCAATTGCTGCTGGAACTAAAATATCACATTCCAATTCAAGCAGTTCTTTATTTGAAATTGTGGTTTTAAACAATTTCGTTACAGTTCCGAAACTATCTCTCCGATCGAGAAGATAATCGATATCCAATCCTTCAGGATCATGAAGAGCACCATATGCATCAGAAATCCCAATAACTTTAGCACCTGCGTCATGCATGAATTTAGCTAAGAAACTACCTGCGTTACCAAAACCTTGAATGACTACCCGTGCACCTTTAATATCGATGCCGCGTTTCTTGGCAGCTTCATTGATACAAATCGTCACACCCTTGGCAGTGGCTGATTCACGGCCATGAGAACCACCAAGCACTAGCGGTTTACCCGTAATGAATCCTGGCGAGTTGAATTCATCCATACGGCTGTATTCATCCATCATCCAAGCCATGATTTGGGAATTCGTAAATACATCAGGTGCCGGGATATCTTTAGTCGGCCCCACGATTTGGCTAATTGCGCGAACATAGCCCCGGCTCAGCCTTTCAAGTTCACGGAATGACATATTACGAGGATCACAAACGATGCCGCCTTTACCGCCGCCGTATGGCAAATCAACGATACCGCATTTCAAGCTCATCCAAATGGATAATGCCTTCACTTCACGTTCCGTTACATTCGGGTGAAAACGGATACCACCTTTTGTAGGCCCAACAGCATCGTTATGCTGTGCACGGTAACCCGTGAAAATTTTAACCGAGCCATCATCCATGCGGACCGGTATCTTCACCGTTAATAAACGCAATGGTTCCTTCAACAGCTCAAAAACTTCTTCCGGGTAACCCAGTTTATCCAAAGCTTTATGTATTACAGTTTGGGTAGACCTCAATACGTCATGTTTTTCTTCTTCATTTACATGGCTATTGCCTTTTGCCGATTCCATTGAAAGTACCTCCTAGAAAATCTCCATATATAAAATTATAATGTACAAATAGTCCTCTTCATGTGCTAGTATACACCTTCGTTACATTAATGCAAGAGTAAAAATGGGAATTTAAAAGTTGGAAATATTCTAAAAATGAAAACGTTATCATATAAACTGTTTTCTCACTCTTTTAGCGTATATTTTCTTCGGCGGAAAGTTGAGGCATAAAAGGCAAACCACATTGTTTTTACCATAATGTGGCTGCCTTGTCATCAGCTAAAATGTGTGAGCAAAACATGTATCGCTTCATTTTCGATTATACATGTTCCATATTCATTGATGCGGCTTAGTGTCAATGTAGATGCATGGCCATACTCAGCCGCTAAAGATATGACTGTGTCATAGGTCGTGTCTTTAACATTTTCGATAAGCAAATAATATCTTCCCTCAAAATGATAAAGAGTACTATTAAGCAATCCTTGAAAAGATAATCTACGACATAATTGGACGATATCTTCAAAGTCATTGAAAACATACAGGATATGGGGGAAGTCATCTATTTTCACTTGTAAATCCAAGAATTCCTCTTCGTCGGTCAATAATTCCTCTTCGTCCTTTGTCACAATGATTATCAACCCTTGTGCAGGCAAAGAGAAAATTTCAATTGCAATGGAACCGCTCATTTTAAAGCTGAGTTCTTCGCACGCTTCCTCGACCATATCCTGAAATAGCTTGTGGACCTTTAAGGAATTCCCTAAAATATCTTCTTTTGTTATGCCTCTATCAATTAAATCATCAAGGGTCAAAAAAATCTTGATTTTATTATTAGTTAATCGCTCCAGCTTCATAAAAAAATGCCCCCTGGTTACCATCTTCATACATCATATGAAGCCTTGGTCGCAGGGTGCATATCCATTATTTCTCTTAAGCAGGCGGCCGCTAACCTTTCAGCCATTCCTCCCATTTCGACTGCGTGTCCCCCATTAAAACTCCGCTGAAGGCCGTACGGTTTTCCTCGGAAATGAAGCTTAGCGCCGCACCGCCAAGACCCACCTTCAAATCCGGGAAATCCTTTATTAATGTTTCAACCAGCCTAAATGTTCCATCAAGATTCTCTTTCAGTGAACATGACATGAATAGGTAAGTAGGTTTTATGATGTTTAAGACGGTGAGAAGGTCATTATCAGCAATGGATTCACCTAAATAAATGGTTTCATACCCTTTCCTCTTCAAAAAAACGGTAAAGACCAACAGTCCAAATTCATGTTTTTCACCTGGAGCGCAAACAGTAAGGGCTTTCGGCAGAAAACCATTAGTCGGAATGGTATGCATAACTGAACTGATCCTGGATTTCAGGATGTTCGAAGCAAAGTGTTCATGAGCGGAAGTAATTTCTTCCCTTTCCCACTTATCCCCAATCTGAACCAATATGGAACCAAGTACATCAACTATGGTTTGTTCGATGGTATACATACTGAATGCTTGGCTTATCAGCATATGAGCTTTATTTTCATTGAAATTCAATAGAGCTTCGATTAATTCTTCCGATAACTTAATCGCTTGTTCATTCTTACGGTTCGTTTCAGGAACTCCAGGAGCTAGAGTGCCAGTACTTTCGAGAAGTGAAACGGCTTGGCTTATTGTAAAACCTTGCTTTGTTTTATTGATGAGCCACTTAAGGATTTGCAGATGTTTTTCAGTATACAGCCGGTGGCCCGATTCATTCCTGACAGGCTCGATAAATTTATAGCGCCTTTCCCAAGCCCTAAGGGTTCCCGACTGAATGTCCAGCAGTTTTGAAACTGCCTTTATATTATATTTACCTTCTTGCATGGTTTTACAAGGCCTCCAATAACTATACGATCATTTGTTGAAATTATAGTGGATTTTTCATGGTCTGTAAAATTCCGATATGCTCGATTAATATGAGCCTAATAGGTCTTTTCCTCAGCTTCGCCTATTTTAGTGTCTGTCCCCCTTTTCAGGGTGAAGAGGTGCGTTTCTGGCTTTGCCTCGAGCCTTAATGGCACTTCGCTTGTCCCATAACCATTACTCGTCATATATAAACAGTCCCCCTCTTTTTCAATGCTGCCGATCTGATAGGGCCCGAATCCGAATATACGAATTTGCCCGCCATGGGTGTGACCTGACAGGACAAGACTAATATGGTGTTCCGGGGTCAACTGTTTCTTGACCAATGGATTATGGCTCACCAAAATACGAAAGTCTTCATTCCCGCAATCCGACAGGGCAAGGTCAAGCCTATCACGTTCTTCCGATATATCATCAATGCCCAGAAGAGCGATTTTGCTGCCATTTTGAGACTCAAAAGAAACAGCTGTATTATCAAGGATTTTCACACCATGTTTCAAAAGAGTCGCATCCAGTTCATGGAAGTCTCCCTCATAATCATTATTACCCCAAACAAAATAAAGGGGACCAAGTTCTTTTAATTTCAATATATTTTTTTCTACACGTTCTAAGGGAACCCCGCTTTCCCTAATGTCACCGCCGATTATCACCAAATCTGCTTTGTCACGAGATTCCTCAATTAATTTATCCGCAACGATCCTCCGATGAATATCGGATATAAAAAAGATCCGGACATCTCCAAAGCCTTCAGGAAAGTCTTTAAAATATAAGTCTTGATAAATCACCCTATCTTGCATAGCCGTACGCCACATGTAAATGATCATGGCAAATGACAGCATAATGATGACTAAAAATAATCCAGATAACCATAACATCTAAGTTAAACCTTCTTTCCATCCTTTTCCCAAACGTACTTTCATATAACCATAAAACCATATTACCCGCAATTAAATATGATTTAACGCGATCATCATTTATTTTCATGATATAAGTTAATATCATAATTCTTCTTCATCATTTCAAAAACCTTATGGCGGCTTTTCCATTCTTCCTCTTTTTCCCACAATTGCTTACTTTTATTAATGATTTCACAGCGTAGCAGTTGAAACTCCTTTTCAGCTTTGTCCAGCTTTTTTTTAATTAATACCATATATCCATATAAACCAATTGCTGCCGCCAAAAAGAGAAAATGGCTAAAATGGTCGACGAAAACACTAAACATACTGAAAAAGGAATAGGAATAGGGTACAACGATATAAAAATATAGATAAATCATAAAAAGGGCAGCAACGATCATAGTTGCCCATAAGCTTTGAAGGTGCTTCTTTTTAAGTGCCTCGAATTTTTTCTTTCGATCCACGACATTCTGCAGCATTTGCTTTGTTGCTTGATCCGTTTTCTCATCCAATAAAATGATTGCCGATTCCATCGCATTTCCTCCTCTACTCTTTCAAATCATGATATGAAAAAGCAGAGGAAAAAATGATAAAGTACCTGCCACGTTTATCTTTAAACTGAACTAAGTCATACAATCTTAAAAACACTCTGCCTATAAAGACAGAGTGCCATCGTTATTTCTTGATAGGAATTTTCAATACCTGACCTTTGGAAATTTCATTGCCATTCAGCCCATTCCACTCCCTGATCAGAGCAATCCCTTCCTGTGATTTGTAGTAATTCATGGAAATGCGAAATAATGTTTCTTCACCTTGAACAGTATGTAAGACAACTTTGTATCCCTCTTTATCCGGTGTCGCAGCTTGAACATTTTCGGAAGCCTTTTGCTTTTCTGTTTCTGCCTTCTTTGCTTTTTCGTCAGCTATTTGCTGTGCTTTGGCTTTTTCCTCAGCTTCTCGCTGTACTTTAGCCTTTTCTTCAGCTTCTCGCTGTGCTTTGGCTTTTTCTTCAGCTTCTCGCTGTGCTTTGGCTTTTTCCTCAGCTTCTCGCTGTGCTTTGGCTTTTTCTTCAGCTTCTCGCTGTGCTTTGGCTTTTTCCTCAGCTTCTTCTTTTTCTTTCTCCGCTTTAGCCTTTGCCGATTCTTTTTCCTTTAAATCATCTGCAGTAGCTGTAGTTGGAATCGATTCCTCACTAAAGACGACTTGGTCACTTTTCACATCAGGTACAGGCCTACCCTGCATATATGTATAAAGGGTGTAAAAACCAATTGGAAGTAAAATAAAAAATAATGCTAATAATTGTATCATTGGGAACTTCTTCACTTTACTTTTTTTCTTTTTATTCTGGTGGACTTTGCTCCGCTTGGGCAATGAGGACTTTGCCTTCTGACGTTCAATTCGCGAACGGAGTTCACCAGCCTGATCGTTTTCATTTTCATTCTTTTGCACTCGGCTCATTCAAGTCACCCCCTTTCTTGCTAAACCCTCTTTGCTTTTTGTTCCTGATTAAAATACCAAGGATAAAGTCAATTAAAAAGTGAGCGGTTATCGTCACGATGAGATTATTGGTCATTTCAAATAGAAAACCGATAAAGAAGCTCAAAACCAAAACATTTAAAAATAAAAACCAATTAAATAGGTAACGATAATGAACGGCTGCAAAAATTAGGCTCGTAAGAAGCAAACCAAAATGTGTTTGCAGCACTCCGCGGAATAATACTTCTTCACTTAGCGCAACCACTAAAGTAACGGCAAAAATTATCGGGTATGACAAATTACTGAAAATGCGTTCGTTAATACCTCCATCATCCTGATAGGAAGATGGAGTCACTTTCATAAACAATATGTCCAATAACACGACAATGACTCCAGCGGGAATTCCAATTAGCAAAATGTTCAGGTCATCAAAGATAAATAAGTCAAAAAAAGCTGAACGGTCTTTAAATAAAATAATACCTAAAAAGATGGCTAACGTTAAGAGAATAATTTGCGTAAGAAACAAATTATATAGCAACTGTTTATCTGTAAGTTGTTTAATTATTTCAGCTTGCTTATTTTTCATTGCCATTTTCCTTCTTTAATAAGATATAAGCCAATTCCTTTTTCCAAGTGGAAAAGGAATTCACCGGATCCATCTTCACTTCCGGCCATACATCAGCCATTTTTTCGACATCCATCCCACAAATATCACAGCAGATGGGATTCACTTCCCGATGCATTTCTCCAAAGTAGTCCAGTATCCCTAAACGGCGACATTCCTGGGCATGTATCCAGTGAAGGAATTTATGCAGCTTTTCCTGATTCCTTGATTTTCTCTTTTGACAATACTCTTTCATCTCTTCCATTTGATTTAGGTTATTGCCCGTGCTAAGCTGCGTAAAAAACCGGAGCTGGATTTCGTTCAACGAATAGGATTGGGACAGCCGATCTTTTTCAGCGACGGTCAAATTCGCCATATTTTTGTGTGATGCATTAAGGAACGAACATACACCATCGATTTGCGAATCCGTAGGCAACTGTTGCTCCATCAAATGCAGGGGAAGCCCTTCATCCCCTTCGGTATATAATAAGACAGCCACACTTTGTTTCCGATCTCGTCCCGCCCTGCCTATCTCCTGAAGATACGCTTCCATCGTGGACGGGATATGAAAATGGACAACATATCTGACATCCGATTTATTCACACCCATTCCAAAAGCACTTGTTGCACATATAATTTTCAACTGGCCGGAAATGAATTGCTGCTGAATGAGCATCCTTTGCTCCTGTTCCATTCCACCATGATAATAATTGACACTATCGATCCCGTTATCCTGTAAAAACCCAGTGACTGATTCCGCCACTTTTTTAGAGGAAAAATAAATAATTCCGCTTCCGGTAAATTTCCTGACAAGTTCCAGCACACGGGCTAGCTTCTCCTCGTAGCTGAACATCCGCTCGACAATAATTGCAATATTTTCCCGATCAACAGATGAGACCATTTCCTTGACCTTCCCAATGTTGAGTTTACCAACGATGTCCCTCCGGACCTCATCGGTTGCAGTTGCCGTCAGGGCAAGAGTCAACGGATTGTTCAATTCACGCCTCACTTCTCCTAAATTCAAATAATCCGGACGGAAATCATACCCCCATTGTGAGATGCAATGTGCTTCATCTATGACGAATAAACCTATGTCTATGGACTTCAAGGATTTTATCACACCGTCCAGGCTTAGCATTTCAGGGGATAAAAAGATAAAACGATAACTATGTAACCGGTCAAAAGCTTTCCTTTTTTGATTTAGCGTCAAAAAAGAGTTGAGGGTCAATACACTTTTTTCGCCGCTCATCTTCAACTGATCTGCTTGATCTTGCATTAAAGATAATAACGGGGAGACAATTAGGACAGTCTTATTTAAGAGATAAGCAGGCAGCTGGTAACATAATGATTTGCCTGATCCGGTTGGGAGCATAGCTAAGGTATGACGGCCGGACATCAATGATTCAACCACTTCCTTTTGCCCAGGGCGGAATTCATTAAATCCGAATTTTTCTTTGAGGACCCGTTCTATGTTCATCATCACTCACCTATTTTCGCAAGTACAAGTCTTATTTGGAAAAAGCTTATTTGTTTATTATCGACCATCTGCTTGATTGCTTTAAGCTTTTTCGTATCAAGTTCCTTAATAGCGTCAGCAATTTCCCTCTCATCCTCGATAGTTACATAATCGGAAATCGGAAAATCCTTTTCCGATAAGACAATTTCTACGAGGTGATCTTCGATGGTGTTGACCTTCAATCTGCGGATTCCAGCTATTTCATCCAGATTTTTCCCTTCCTGGATGTATCGTAAAGTTGTATTGGTAGATTGTGTCAATTGAGGATTCCCACTGCTTTTCCAATCATTGGTTAATGATGACAAGAGTGGGTAATCCTTTCCCGATTCCATTTCCGCAAGCATTTGATGCAATGTGTCAAGAAATGTAAAGCGAACATACTCTTCTTCTACCTCTTTCCTTTTTGCAATCTGTTCAAACGTAAGTCCAATCCTGTTTATTCCGGTTAACCTCAATATGAAAATGTCTCGTTTCATATCACTTTGACTTTCTAAAAGGAATACCAGTTCATCATATAGATGTTGGGCAATCACCGTTCGATCCTGACGATTGACATGTAAAAATTCCTTTACGAAGAATTGGATTTTGGGATTTCGTTGAATCGGATAAAAACGTCTATCATTGTGGACAATATGGGATATGGTTTGAATGAGTAAGTTTAACCTTCCCCAGAAAACCGGGGTTATATTGTTATACTTCCAACCATTTATATACGCCGGAAAAGGATATTTTTTAAAGTAATCGCCTAACATTCCCTCACCTTGCATACTAATTTCATACGCATCTGATCTATCCGTTAAATTAATCATCTCATGCTTAAGTAAATGATCAATGTTTTGATTTAATTGCTGACGGGTAAATCGGGGTATTGTCCCAAAAATATCCGTTAAGCCGAATAAATGGGCATCCTGGATTGTTTGTGACGATTTCTTACCCTGCAGCATATGGTATATAGCATAAATGGAACGTTCGCCTTGAAATTTTTTTATCGCATATAGAATGATGGCCTGTAGATAATTATTCATGGGACTCACATCCTTGTTTCATTTAACCAATAACCCCATTGTAACAAAAAACTGCATAAATCGCCGTTATTAATGATGAATACAAGGAAAAATATGTGACTAAATGACGAACCACGGAAAGAACCAAATTAATTATTACGATGTTTTTCGTTGACATTCAGCTACATGATAGTTATTATCAATACAATTTCTATTGAAAAGTTTGGCATTCGGTCTTACAATAAGAAAGAGATAATAATCTGAAATAAAAAGATTATCAGTTGTTAAACAACTTAGGAGGGGTTATATTCATGGCTAAATTTACTATTGTGGATAAAGAAACATGCATAGCTTGTGGAGCTTGCGGAGCAGCCGCACCAGATATATATGATTATGATGACGAAGGGATTGCATTTGTTACCCTTGACGATAACGAGGGAATCGTTGAAATTCCAGATGTACTTATAGACGACATGATGGATGCATTTGAAGGATGCCCAACGGATTCCATTAAAGTTGCTGACGAGGCATTTGACGGAGACGCACTAAAATTCGAATAACGGTACAAGCCATTTTCAATCGAGAATGGCTTTTCTTTTGTCTCATACCTAAATAACAAACATAAAAAAAAAACAACCGAATATGGATATCCGGTTGTTTTTTCATTTCTATCGTCAATGCCGTTAAGCATTTTTATATAATGTTTGTTTATTGATCCATGTCTGTAATTTAATGAACAGCAACATGAATACAGATGTGATGAGCACGCCTTTAATCACGTTGAAAGGCAAGATTGCCGTCGTAACGAACTTTCTTGACTCTGGCGCCGACATTGCATCCCATCCCATAAAGAAGGTATATGCCGGTAAAAAGACAAAATAGTTTAAAACACTCATGAATACTGCCATGGAAACTGTCCCCGCAAGTAAAGCGAACGTCATCCCTTTTTTTGAATTGATTTTCTTAAATACATAATAAGTTGGCAAGACAAACAGTATTCCGGCTATGAAGTTAGCGATATGCCCCACAGGTACAGCAGTCATGGTCCCAGTCATGACTAAATCCAAAAGGTTTTTAATGAATTCGACTAGAATTCCAGCCATCGGACCGAAAATCAATGCCGCCATCAGTGCCGGTATGTCGCTAAAATCGACATTGAGAAAAGGCGGGAATCCTGGAAACGGGAAATTTAAAAGCATCAATAAATAAGAAATGCTTCCCATCATCGCAAGTGTGACCGTTTTTTTCACTTTGTTCTTATTCATAGTTCTCTCTCCTTCTTTTCCGATCTACCTGAAAAAGAGGTTTGGGTTCCAAAATATGCTGATGCTCAATAAAAAACCTTTAATTCCAATAGAATTAAAGGGATAAATTAAAGGCTACATCAAACAAACGTTCAGCAAATAACTGTTGAAACGCACTCAGGAACCTCCATCTTCTCCCATCCAGACTATACTGTCGGCTTTGGAATCACACCAAATCCTGCCTTGTAAGGCTCGCGGGCTTAGAAGAAGAAATTCCTTCATCACCGCCGGTGGGGAATTGCGCCCCGCCCCGAAGATAGACCTATAAAATTTTTTGTTTCCTTTCGTTTCCGAAAGGTGCTTCAAGTGGCTCTATATAAGCATCTTATTGGAATTGGTGATTTATTAAGTTTCCTCTAATCACATTAGAAACTCGATTTCCCTACCAAGTTTCCTACCAAAAACCTACCGTTTTAAAACCACCTAATTTACTTGAGTTTACCACGGAAATCAAAAAAAGCAAGAAATAAATTTCCTGCTTAATCCTTTTTTTCATTTCCTTCAAACCAATTAAAAAAGACATGCTTTGGTATTTTATAATTCCTACCAACCTTTAGTACTCTAAACGGAGCATCGGCTAATAACTCATAGGTTTGTCTTCTTCCAAGCTTAAGGATTTCTTGTATCTCTTTAGGTTCAAGCACCTCGGGATAGTCGTTTCTGTTTATCAGCCCCATTTTTAATCCTCCTTATTTTTAACGACAGCTAAGTTTAAATTTAAGGCTAATTTATAAAAAGCCTTCCACCGGATTTTAGAATATGTTTTTTCAGAAATAGGTGGTTGGAGTTTAAAACAGTACACATTGTAATCAGTCAGATAGTCCGATTCCTGCTGCATGTATCTTTCTTGTATCAGTGACCTCTCCTTTTTAGGTAAACGGCTGACAGCACGTTCTATTCGCTCGCAGAAATTTTTTCTGTATATCCTTTGATCAGCATTATAGATCGCTATACTTCCTGTCTGGTCGCCAATTTGATTAGTGGGACCATGATATCTAATTTCTGAGTTTGTTGTTAGTGAAGGTTCTCTTTCTTCATATAATAGGTATTTATATAATCTATATTTCTCAAGTGTTTCTTCCACTGCCTTTTGGGTTTCTCTTCTGTCTAATTCGGGTAATTCAAAGCTCATTGTTTTCCCCCATTTTTCAAAGAGGTTCCCTAGGCCGAAGCCCAGGGCCAAGCAGATTATTCTAGAGAATCATCATCACTTAGATCTACTTCGGCAATCAGATCATCGTCTTCTTCTTAAAGCTTAGATTTTAGAACCTCACTCTTGTCCTCAGGTACCACATCTTCTATACTCATCTGGTTTGGAGAAATAACTGCGGTACCGTCTGTATTAATCTTGTATTCAATACCTTCATGTTCGTCTTCCTCATTGAAATCATCGAAGGACTTTTGTGACGGCTCCATATACAATGTAACGCTTCTTCCAGCGTGTGGGTAAAGCTTGATTACTTTATCATCAGAATCACCTTTAATATTAAATTTGAGTGCAGTTTTCTTTGAATCCTTCTGTACAGAAACAAACTCTGCATTGAAAGTTCCAGCTTCACTCTCATTCACATTTAAGATAACAATAGATCCGGCTAAACCGACAAGCTCCTGAGTGTTTGGCAGATCGTTTCCCTGTACATGAAAATGAAGTATTTCTTTTTTGTCATCCTTTTGCATTTTCTTGAATAAGACATTCAAAATAGTTTTAGTCATAATGATTAGCTCCTTTTTTAAGTGTTTTTAAGATGCAAACCAGACTAGTTACTCTCGAAAAGAAAAACAATTGTAGCTTTACTGTCTAGATATAACGTCGCTAGCTTAAGAAAGTCTTTCAGTACTTGTATCTGCAATAAATCCTGGAGGTTACTTCAAAGAACTTGTTTTTCCTTAAAAGTTCTTTGACTGTAATGGTCTACGACCACCAATTCTTTGCCCCCCTTTCTTAACAAGTTATTTAATTCTAGTAATTGAAAAAAATGTACAAATACATGGTTAATTCTAGTAATATAGATTTAGAAAAAGAAAGCAGGTGCAATGGTTGGCTGAAAATTTTAAAGGAAATATTGAAAAACAAAAAGAAGTAGATAAGAATATGGTTAGTAATCAAACACCTAACTTAAAATGCGGAATTATAATGCCTATCGCCGCAATGGATAGCTACACTGAAAAACATTGGCAAGATGTTAAAAAGATAATTATTGAAGCTTCACAACAAGTGGACGGATTATTATTTGAAACAAGTATGGTGAGTGATTCAAAAGAAACTAATGTTATACATAGGAATATTATTCAAAACGTCTATAACTCTGATATAGTCATCTGTGATATTAGCGGCAGAAATCCAAATGTTCTTTTTGAATTAGGTATGCGTTTAACTTTTGATAAACCGACAATAGTTATCAAGGATATCCCAACCCCTTTCATGTTTGACACTGGCAACATACAAACACTTGAATATCCTAAAGATTTAAGATATGACCAAATCGTAGAGTTTAAAGAAGAATTGGCCATAAAGATCAAACAAACGTATGAGGCATCTATTAATATCGATGGCTATTCGCCATTTTTGGGTAATTTCGGAAGGTTTCTAGTTCCTAAATTAAATCAAGAAGAGGTTAGCGATCCTCAAAAAATAATTCTTGATAGACTCGATAGTTTACAATCAGAACTAAAATCCATAACTACAACCCAAAAGAAAAGTAAAAACATTGAAAATGGCACAAACTTCGCAGACATACTTGACCAAGAATTAAGGCACAGCTCTTCAACTTATAATTTGCATAGAATCATACGTGATTACTTGAGGCAGACTGATGATAAAAGTAGAACAGCTGAAGAAATTATTTTGGACCCATTTTTCAATAGTTATATGAGAAATAGGCTTGGTGCGGAACTCGATGAAATCTCACCCGGCTTTTTAGCTGATGTTATTAACACTACTCGTTACAGCTTATTAACCAAAAAGTAATAGTAGTATTTGAAGCGGGCTATCTTGTCCAAGTAGTCCGTTTTAATTTTTCCTACAACTAATAGCTGAAATTACGACTAACCACTTCAACTGCTTTACCACATTTTTAAAGAATGTTTTACCACGCGCTTTACTTGTCATTTAATTTTTTTACGCTGTTTAACTTTTCCTTCATACCTCAGTAACCTTCTTTTTCTATGGTTTGGCAACAGGATTTAAGATGACATCAATAACCTCAGCTTGATAGCTTGGAAAATAGCCTGCATTCATTAAACACTCAATGCCACTTTCGACTGTCCATAAACTCTTAGCTATTTCAGCAAGAATGTACGCATCCACGACGTTGTCACTTTTATGAACAAAACCAAAATGTTCTTTAACAGCCTTCTTAATAGCTAATTTTTTATCTTTACCTTTTAGCCTTTTTTTGTGCCCTACCTCTCCGACCCAACCAGTAACATTAACAAACTTTTTAACACCATTAGGAGCAGCTTCATAATATTTATAACCTTGTTTGAATAGTGCGTTACGGATTCCCCAATGCAATCCACCTGCGAACATGGCTTTCTGAGTATCAAAGGGAAACCCTTCAATGCAAATAATGTCACCCTTGCGAATATGCGCGATAATTTCATCGATCAGTGTAGACATCCTTTTCGGGTCCTTATCTCCTAAACCAGTAAGTTCTTTTTCTCTGAGAACAACACCAGCTTCAGCTAAGGCGACAAAACCTGTTTTGCTTGCTGGGTCTATCCCTACAAAACGCATGTTTTTTTCCCCTCTCCTGCAACAAACTTTCAGCTGCACTATGATTTCTTTAATCTTATTTTCACCCCTGGCTATTTGATAATTTGAATGTTAGCTAGATTATTTTCATGACTGTTTTACCTCCCTTGGAACCTCAGTAAATTTCTGCTTCCAATTCAGGAAAAGTAATTTAAATTCATTCACTCCAACATCTCGACCCTTTGCGAAGGTTTGATTGATGATTTTTCCCTGAGATGTGGTTTCACCCTCACTCCATAAAAATTCAACTACATCTGCATCTTGTTCAATGGAACCGGATTCTTTCAAATCTGAAAGCAATGGCCTCCCCCTTTTATCCGACTCCCTTGTCATTTGGGAAAGCATCATAAAACAGCAATTCATGTCCATGGCAATTTGTTTCGCTTGACCCGTTACACGACCTATTGCAAGGGCCCTGGTATCGCCTTTTGTCTGAGGGATGTTCATGATTTGAAGGTAATCCACTACGATCATCGCAATTTTTCCGTGCTTCCTCTTAAACTGCTTTGCGGTAGCCTTAATTTCATCGATGGTCACTCCTGAACTATCCTCCATAAAGATTGGTAAATACTCAAAATTGTCATAAGCCATATCAACAAGCTTTTGTTCATTTTGATTTAGGTCTTTCATTTTTATCCTCCGGAATGGGATACCTGTTTCTGCAGATACCATCCGATCCTTTAAAGAATTCCTTTTCATTTCTTGACTCCAAACAAGGACGACGCCTTCTTTTTGCTTAGCAACCCCGTTTATTCTTTGAAGGGCCAATGCAGTCTTACCAACTGAAGGGCGCCCGGCACTAATAAAAAGCCAACCTCTCCATAAACCTTGTGCCCACTTGTCATATTCTGAAAATCCAGTCTTTATGAACTCTGCCGGCGTTTTTAGATGTGTGTAATATTCATCCCTTGTTTCTGAGAAGCTTAACATTTTCGCATTATCTACTGGCCTTAATTCAGCCACCAGCTGTTCCACATATGAAAAGAATTCTTCATCCGTTTCATAATCATCTCGGGACATTCCTTCGATAATTTGAGCTGTATTCTTAATCCTACGTTCCATTGCTTTTGAGCGAATAATCTCAGCGTAGAACTTCACATTTTCTGTGGTTGGACATGATGCAGCTAATTCAGATAGGTATTGAACACCACCAATTTTTTCGATATTTCCAAACCTAACGTAAGCCTCCGTTACAGTAATAATATCCACAGGTTTTCTACGCTTTTCTAAGATCCTCATTACTTTATAAATTTCTTTATGCTTAGGGCTCAGGAAATCCCGCTCTTCCAAAAAGACAATATCATCAAGGACATTTGAATCCAGAAATACTGCACCTAAGACAGACTGTTCAGCAGATATATTAGTTCCAGGTAAATTCATCTGGATCATTCCCATCTGCTATCCAGCGCTGGAACTCTATATCCTTATCACGTGGATCTATTGACTTCTTCTTTTCACTTTTAGGCTTTTCGTTTACGTAGTTTTCAAAGTTCTTTTGAGCAAATAAAGTAGATGGTCGTAGATACTCATTCATTTTAGAATCATCTAACCATTGGCTACATTTAACTTCTATAACATGAATAAAGTCATCTAATGTCCTTCCTTCACTCATTCGACCATTTATTAGCTTTTTATTTGCTACTGACTTCGAACTGAATCTCTTTCCAGTCTTGTCATTTAAAAAAGAGATAATCTCTTCGTAGATGCCTATATCTCTATTTCTTTTACTTTCTTTTACTTTACTTTCCTTTGTGGCATTATTGTCCACATTAACTCCACTACAAACTGAGTTATTGTCTACATTATCCCCGCCATTAACGGAGTTATTGTTAACATTAACCACTTCAGAACTATGATTAATGTCTACATTAACTAAGTTGTATTCTGGTTTTATTGAGTGTCCTTTACGACGAGTAGAAGCAAGCAAAAACCGTTTTTGAAACCCCTTTGAAGTAAGAATCCCATACTCTTCAAACATTTTTTGATTAAAGAATCCCCACTTTAAACACTCTTCAACCAATTCATTTAGGAATTCGACAGGCTCGGCGACTTTCATAGAAAAAACATAATGCTCTTTTTCCGTCCAACGATAGAAGTACCCGCTTTTATAGACCTCCATCATGAATCGAATGATAACCCCGAATCCTCTCATTCCATATTTGGCTACAACAACTATTATTTTTTCATCTTGATCAATATCTGTATCTAAAGGAAAATAATCAAGACCTTCTTTTGTCGGCCTCGCCATGTCATCACCTCAAAAAACTTGAATTTCGTAATCCTCATCAACTTTGAATCCATTTTTGGACAACACACTTATTGTCGTTAATTTAGCCAACTCTGGAAGGTTGTTGTTACTTGATAAGTGAGTAAGATATATCTTTTCCCCGATTCCTTTTACAAGTTTTGAAAGGGCTTCTGCGGTTTGTTTATTACTTAAATGTCCAGTATCGGAAAGGATACGTGCCTTCACGCTGTTTGGATAATTGGAATGTTCCAACATAGCAGTTTCATGATTCGACTCAAATATAAAAAATTCACTATATTGCATAGCCTCTATCATTTCTGAATCTACCTTTCCAGTGTCCAAGCAAACAGAAACCTTGTCACCGACCCTATCAACAATTGAGTATCCTAGAGGTTGAAAAGCATCATGATAAACGTTAAAAGACGTTACATCAAAATCACTTATCAATTGATTGCTGATCATTATCCTTTTAAGCTCTGAATCAACTCCCTTAATGCTTTTCCATTCTCCCTCTGAAGCAAAAACAGGAATGTGATATTTATTGGCTAACGGAAGACCTTTTACGTGGTCCGAATGAGCATGAGTTATTAGAATGGCATCTATGGAGTCGGGACGAATCCCGACCTCCAGCAGCCTTTTTTCAATCTTTGTTTTAGCAATTCCAACGTCAACTAAGATGGTATTGCCAGAGGATTGGACAGCAATCACATTGCCGCCCGAACCACTAGCTAAGATGTCTACTCTCATAGTTCAACCCTCATTCCAATTCGTCATCATCTGAAAGCTGGGCTCCCTGCATGTCAATATGCATCTCCATTAATTCAAGCAACCCTAGCAGCTGGGACAAAGTTGGGTCACCTTTAATATCCGGTGCGTTCGTTTTGATGTAATCGGATTTAGCTTGCTTACCAGTGATTCCAAGACGTCTGAACTTGGCATTAAGTTCTGTTTTAGCTTCATCGATGGCATCTGTTTCATCATTCTTTGGCTTATCAATCACCTCTGGGGAAGGTGTGATGTCTTTGCGCTCGTTTTGTTTGTATTCTGAAATAACATCAGAATCCCTATTTTCTACAGACCCATCATCAAAGTTCAGACCAAAGGCAGCTTTCAATGCCCTTCGAACCATATGCTTTTTGAACATGTCATTAAAGTTGTTTGTCCACATGGTCTTTTGCATTCCGATATTAGACTTTTTATAATGTTCAACCTCTTCAACTTCCATAATTACCGAAAAAGGTTTTAACCCTTCTTTATAGGCAAATGTATAACCGCCAATTACTTTTCCTCTTGGAAACCCGAAAGAGTGCTCATCGATCACAATGAAATATCTTCCGTCCTCATCCATTTCTTGATGCATTTTAAATTCATCATTCTCATGTACCAGTTGAACATCATAACCTAAATATCCAGGTGTTTCTTTGGCCTTCCTAACATAGAAATCAATACCGAATTGTACAGTTAATTGACCGCCTCTTACAGCAGGATAGATTTCGTTTAGCACAGGGTTTGCATCAGCACTTTTTGAGATAGACATAAACAATTTGAATTGAGACTCATTGCAGTCTTTGCCAATTGTTTCACGAATAGTTACAACGTCTTGTTCTGTTAATTCACCGAATACTAAACTTTGATAGAATGCTAATTGATTTTTCACAATATTATTCCCTCCTATTTACCTGCTAATTGAAATAAAAACCTCTTTTCTTCTATTAAATAGTCTTCCATATTTTCTTCTAGTATCATTTCACCGTTACTAGGATCAACGACAACTGGATCACCGACAAGGACTTCATTTCCAAAATAATCAGTTCCAAAGTGTTCCGGCTGTGCAACATGATTTGCATAGCCGGCTTTTTGGTGTTCAATGATTTTTGGTTGTTTAGCCATTGGGCAACTCCTTTATTTGACCTGTAAGCCGATGGACAATGTGCAGTTCTCCGGGAAGGTTTTTAACGACTAACCAATGATTTGTGTCTTTGACCCCAGTCCATTCCATTGCTTTACGTTGATTTAACGTGGGTTTTCTTCCTGATTTCATTCAGCTTCCACCCCTTCAATCTTTAATACCTGACCAGCAACAACCCTAGAAACAATCAACTGACCACTCGGCTGTTTAAAGCTAGTAATCGATTCGGCATTATCTACAAAAACAGGAGTTATAAGTTCGCTCTGCTGTGATAAAACATCCCGAAGTTCCAAGCCTGCCCTAATACCTTCTGACAATGACAGTTTCCTGTAAGGCTTCTTATCCATCTCAATTTCAAAGGTGTTTTTCATCTCACCATTCTTCTGTTCTTCAAAAAGACGGACAGACAATGTTTTAAAAAGAGCCTGTACCTTTTCGGCTTGAAGCTCTGCTTCTTTGGCTTTAAATGCCTTAACGCAGTCCAGGATAAAGATGGACTCATTTAGGGATTTTAGCGTTTCATTTTCGGTAGCTTGTGCTAGATTAACCTGAGAGAGAAGCTGCTCATACTGACCATGATTTCTGATTTCTTGTAGCAAAGGCTCGCGTTCTTGCTCAAGTTCTCTTACCTTTTCGAGCTGTTCAGAGACGTCAATGTATTCTAGCTCGGCAAGTTCCTCTTCCAGTTCTTTACGCAACTTGACGTGTACATTGTAGTTTTCTTTGAACTTTTTAATTCTTTCCTGCTTTTCTAATTCAGCAGATTGTAAAGATTCTTCTATTAATGGTTGCTTACATACTCGGCAAGAGCCTTGTATCTCTTCATCCTTAAGTCTTTGAAAATCATCTTTCATCTGGTCACGTTCAGCTAACATTGAACTGATCCGAGTATTGAGAGTATTTATTCTCCGATTAATGTCTCCTGCGGAATCTGTAACCTTCTCAATCTCTTTAATCTGTTTAAGTAGCTGACTTTCTTCCACCTTCAACGAATCAAGAGCAACTGTCGGAGATATATAGTCCAACTGTTCTTTTAATGTCTTTGTCTTGCTTTGTGCAGCAATATATTTTTTATCCAAGTTGGTTTTATTCTCAGCATGGATTTTCTTTATATCTTCTAAACTATGTTTTTTTAATAGTGCAGATAGGCTTTTTCTTTGCTCGTCCGGCATATGCTTTAATATTTCTTTATTTACTGGTGATGTGACATACTGCAGAAGCATAGACCTCTGTTTTTCCCAATGCATTGATGGAAAATAATTAGGGTTGTAAAGAGAAAGGAACAAGTCTTTGTCAAAAAGTCTTGCTACAACTTCATTAAATTCTCCAGCTTTTGATGGAACATCATTTACATAGTAGCTGGTCTTATTTTTCTTCAGGCTACGACCAAGCATTAATTCTTTCCCATCAACTTCTAACAGAAGTGAAACCTTTGTTTCTTCTGCTTCGTAAGTAATTGGAGTAGGATCCAATTTGCTTCCTAAGGCATCCATGCCGTACAATAACCATGGGATAGCTTCTGTTATAGAAGTTTTTCCTATTGCATTGTCCCCCGTGATATCTGTTCTCTCGCCAAAGTTAACAGTGATATCGCGGAGGGATTTAAAGTTTACAAGTGTCAGTGTTTTAAAAATCACCCGCATTTACAGCACCTCACTTACTAGATGTTCGTATTCAATAACGACAACAGGTAAAAAAAATTCTGTGATTAGTTCGTCATGACGATTAAACAATTTGAATACTCCATCATGCTCGATAATGTCGGCCACAACTTCTCCACCGAACTCCTTACCAACCTCAATTTTATAAATAAAAGGAGTAGTCGCTTCAGCAATTAATTCAAAAGATTTGATTACTTTTTCACCCATATTATTCTGCTCCTTTTATTGTTGAAATTTTTGATTCCGGATATAAGCTCGATAAATTTCCATGTACCGCTCTACCTTTGACATAGATAGCCATTCATTAGGGATGATCCTCAACTTACTCACCACCTCTCCTGCACAGTTTGAGAACTTAAACCTAAAACATTTGCCCTTAGTTTATTAGTTATGCGTCCTCGCATAATTTTCATCTAAAAAAAAGAATCGTTCGAATGGTTCCCCAAAAGCTTTAAGAACACCCGCAATAAAAGTTGGACCTGGAGAGTTATAATTTGGATGATCAGGTGATAAGCAAGCCCTGTATAATTGAGTTACACTCACACCGATATGTTCCGCTATTTGAGCGCGCGTTTCCAATTCAGAATCAAATGCAGCTTTTCTTAGTTCTTTCTTATTCAATCTGATTGAAATTTTAGTTGGTCTTTCTTCCATTTTTTTCACCTCCTTGAACAAATCATAAACCAAATACTTATGCGAACGCAATATTAATATCGTTTTTTTTTCCAAAAACAATTGAAAAACGCCAAAAATACATCGAGCACGCATAACAAAATCATTGCGTTCTCGCATAATTTTCGGTATAT